>CAYUEW010000007.1:0-27455 GCA_964444095.1 Candidatus Woesearchaeota archaeon
TGTCGGGCTACAGCCAACCGCTCTACCACTAAGCTATGGAGGGTTTGTTTTCTATCCTTTTCTTTAGTGTAAGAAACACTTTATTTAAGGATGTTTTTAGAACTCTTTTTTAGTTTTTAAGTTTTGCTTTCTCGCGTTTTCGAGCTTCAAGCATGGCTTTAATTTTAGTATATTTTATAATCTCACTTGCTCCCCAATAAATTTGAAATCCTCCAAAAATAAACCAAAAATAATTTCCAAGCCCTTCTCCAAATAATACATTTGAAAATAATCCTCCTACTAAATTTGAAAGTCCCGCAAGGAGAATAAGTACCCCAAATATCAAATATACAGCAATTTTTTTATAAATTATTGAAAAAATTCCAAAGGAAATTAAAATAAATCCCCAATAAAAAGAAAAAAGTCCTGAAGCAATTATATGAACAATCCCTATTATCAATAATCCAATCCCTAAACTTTTTGTTTCTTGTCTTATATCTTTTTTAGGCATTATTTTTTTAACTTCTTTTAGTTTTTAAGATTATCGTCTGGAGAAAATTATTTCTTCAATTGTTCTGCGATAAAGAAAGCCTTATTTGATTCTGTCTCGTGAATCTCGCCGTCTTTTTCATAAACTGCTGTTGCTGTTGGTAATGCGAATTTACCGAGCACGCCGACTTTAGAATAAATAATGTAAGTTAGTGTTCTCATTTCTCCTGCCTCAAGTTTTTCAAAGTTCCACTCTATTCTCTTAGTCGCTTCATTAACTCGTGTTGGTTGTTCTGCGCCAAATCTTTCATGCACCTTTACAAGTGGCGGAAGTCTATCAATAACATTCACTCTTTCAACATATTTCTTAGCTTCCACAAAAATAGAAACTTTTAATGCAAACTCACCGCCTTTTGCCCGAACAAAAGAAATCTTTTTCCTTAACATTAAATTTGTTTTTGAAAACTTTTTTGTTAATACCACTACAGCTACAATCAAAAAGATAATTAATAAAGGTAAAAACCAATTTGTTTTTACTTTCACTTTAAAAGTTTCACCAGGATTTACTTCTTGGCTCCAAGTGTAATAAATTTTCCCCCCATCTCTCTCAACAAAATCTGGTTCAGGACTTAAACTTGTGAATAATCTTGTAACAACATTCTTTTTTATGGTTATTTCTGATTCAGATACTACATTTCCTTTGTTTGATTTTTGGATAATGTCTGTTCTTATAATAAAGCCATAACTGTCTTCTGTGGTTTTCAAAATATCTTTCTCAGAAAATTCCATTGTTCCTTCAATTTCTGTTTCTTGTTCCCCCAAATTCATTTGAGCAGTAATTGTATAGAATCCTGCAGAAACTTCTGCAAAGTCTTCCTTGTCTAATTCTACATCGAAATTTTTCTTTTCATAGGCGCCTAATGTGAAATCTTCATCAAAATTAAAGAACGGGGATTTGAAGTTAGAAGTTATCTCTCCGAAGTCATAGTTCACTTTATTTTCTACATAGATTTGTAATGAGTTTGAATTTGGGTCGAGATTTTCAGAACCGATTTTTATTGAATTTTCTAAATCAATTACTTTTAATGTTAAAGGCACTGTTTTTTCGCTTTTATCCTGGCCTTGGATAAACAAGTCAAATGTTACCATGCCCCTTTGAGAAAAATCTGAACGAGGATAAACTCCGAATTCGATATTTTTTGTTTCCATCATTCCAATCGAAATTGTTTCTTGAGGATAACTTCCTGCTCCAAAGAATGTGTAAAAAATAAGATTTGTTGCTACATCCTGGTTTGTTATTTCTAAATTAAAGGCTGTCGGATTTTCAAGCCCAATAATCATCACTTCATCTGAACTTGTCTTTTCAACGTCCAAATTTATTGCAAGAACACCTGGAATAATCAACAATACTAATAATAGAATAGCTATCTTTTCCATGACATTTTCAGAAGAGAATTATATATAAGGATTTCGGTGAAATAATCTATGCTTTTTTACCTTCTAAGTCTAAATAAGCTTTTGCTTGATTTAAAAATTCGTCGCAATCACCTGCAATTTTGTTCTCAAATTCATTAATTCTAGAAGCAATTACCCATTTTTCATAAATACTTCTTAGGAATTTTTGGAAAGCTTTGGTTTCAAATTTTCCGTCATAATCTCTTACAAGAACTCCTTTGGTTTTAATTTGAACAGAACCTTTGTTTGTTTTAACTTTTGTTCCTCCTTCTTGGATTTCAACTTCTGTAAGACCTACAATTTTGAAAGCAATTTTCACTTCAAATTTGAAATAATCTGTAACTTTTCTTGTTCCAGTCCATTCTACATCTATATTTTTTGAATCTCCAGAAAGTTTTTCTACATATTTGTCTTCAGAAATATCTAAGCTTGTTTCTTCTGTTACCCAATCATAACAAAATTTGTAGAAGTCTTTGAAAGAAAAAATTCCGTCATATTTTATTTTACTTGAAAATATTGTATCTTTTTCTGCCATCTTCTTTCTTAGAATAATGTAATTTCATTTAAATAACTTTTCTATATTTTGTTTTTACAATTTTCACAAATTAAAACTCCATTTGACATTGTAAGAATATCAAAATTTCCGCATTCTTCACAAACCCCTGTTTTTCTTCCTTTGTTTTTTTGCATACGCTTTAATTTTTCAGCTTCTTCTCTTATTTTAGCAAACTCGTCTAATTCTGGGTAAATTTCTGGATGAAAATTTAAGATGTCTTTGATAGTAATAATTCCTACTAATTGTTTATTATGAATTACTGGGAGGCGCTCAAATTTTAATTTTTTCATTTTTTTGATTGCTTCTTGGATTGTAGTGGTCGGTTTAACAGTCGCAATTTTCTTTTGAGAGATATCAATCGCTTTAATTTGAGACAAATCGTCTTTTGATTTTTTGATTAATGCCCAAAGAATGTCTTTTTGAGAAATAAATCCCACAAGTCTTTTTCTTTCCACAAGGAGCAGACTTCCAACCCGTTTCCTTACCATTTTTTTAGCACATTCAAAAAGGTTTGTTTCAGGTTTTACCGAGATTGGTTCTCGGGTCATAATGCTTGCAACGGGAATTTCTTCCATGAAATATTAAGGGACCTCAAATTTATAAGTTTTTATGTAGGGAAGATATTTCTTTCACTATAATAATCTTTAAATATTAGGAGAGAGGAAATTTAATATGACAGATAAACCAGTTGTTCTTATGCCGGAGGATATTCAAAGAATCATGGGGAAAGATGCTCAGCGAAATAATATTCTTGCTGCAAAGATGGTTGCAGAAATTGTGAAGACGACTCTTGGACCAAAAGGAATGGATAAGATGTTAGTGTCCCCAACAAACGATATTGTTGTAACAAATGACGGTGTGACAATTTTAGAGGAAATGCAAATTGAGCATCCTGCTGCAAAAATGATGGTGGAAATTGCTAAGACACAGGAGAGTGAAGTTGGGGACGGGACTACGACCGCAGTGATGCTTGCGGGCAAACTTTTAGAAAATGCTGAGAAACTTTTAGATAAAAAGATCCATCCGACAGTTATCACGAAAGGGTATAGTATGGCTGCAGAAAAAGCGCAGGAAATTTTAATGGATATTGCGTTGAGAATTACTCCTGGAGATGAAGATGTGTTGAGACAAGTGGCTATGACTGCTATGACTGGCAAGGGTGCAGAAGGTTCGAAAGAAAAGTTCGCGGAGATTATTGTAACGGCGGTTAATCAAATTAAGGAAGGAGATAGAATTGAATTAAGTGATATTAAAATTGAGAAAACGAGGAAGGATGGGATTGCAGATACTGAATTAATTTCTGGAATTGTTTTGGATAAAGAAAAAGTTTCTTCTGATATGCCGTTCAAAGTTGATGACGCGAAAATCGCTTTGATTGATTTTCCATTTGAATTGAAAAATTTGGAGATAGACACTAAGATTTCTATTTCTTCTCCAGAGCAGCTTCAAAGTTTTATTAATCAAGAAGAGCAGTCCATTAAGAGAATGGTCGATAAGATGAAAGAGACTGGGGCTAATGTTATTTTTTGTCAAAAGGGAATTGATGATTTTGCACAATATCTGCTTTCTAAAGCAGGAATTTATGCGTGCCGGAGAGTTGCAAAGAGTGATATGGAAAAGATTGCTAAAGCGACAGGGGGGAAAGTCGTCAGTAATTTGAACGAAATTTCTTCTGGGGAATTAGGGAATGCACAGGTGGTTGAAGAGGTAAGGCACGCAGAAGATTCTTTTACTTATGTTAAGGGATGTCAAAATCCCAAGGCTCTGACAATTTTAATTCATGGTGGAAGCGGGCATGTTATCGACGAAATTGAAAGAGCTATCAAAGATGGATTAGGAGATGTAATTTCTTCTTTGAAATCTGGGTTGGTTGTGCCTGGCGGAGGAGCTATTGAAATAGAGCTCGCAAAGAGATTGAAAGAATTTTCACAAGGTTTAAGTGGGAGAGAACAACTTGCAGTAGAAGAATTTGCATCTGCCTTTGAGTTTATTCCATCAACGCTGGCAGAAAATGCGGGATTGGATCCAATAGATATTCTTACAGAATTAAAATCAAGGCATGATGCTGGCGAAAGGAATGCTGGTTTGAATTTGTTTCATAATAAAATTGAGAATGTTTTAGAAAATAAAATAATTGAACCGTATAAGATTAAAAGCCAAGCAATTAATTCTGCGAGCGAAGTTGCAATCATGATTTTGAGGATAGATGATGTTATAGCTTCTGAAGGAAAAAAGAGCCAGAGAGGAATGCCCCCCGGAATGGGTGGAGAATTTTAATAATTATTTTTTAGGATTATAATTTGGACAATTATAATTAAATCCATCACAAGATCTACAATAACTAAGATTAGATTTGTTATCTATGGCGAGAATTTTTCTTGGAGATCTTATATTTGATTCTTCCATTTCAATTTTATTGAAACACATACCTTCAGATAAACCAGAAAATTGTGGTTCATCTAAGCTTAGAATCCCTTCATAAATAAGTTCTTCTTCAATTTGTAGTAATATTTCTTCCATAGACTTTTCTTAGAAAAAGAAGGATTATAAACTTATGCTAACACTGCATACAAAACACATCCGATAATGATTATAGCTGAAATTATGTTTTTCAATTTGATTTTTTCTTTTAAGAATATGTGAGCGAAGATATATATGAAAACTGGTGCGAGCATGATTACTAGTGTTGTGAAGACGACTCCCAAGTTGATGTATCCATAATAAACTATAACTCTGTAGATTACCCAAATTATTCCTATAAAGAAAATATGAATGCGCACCGGTTTGTTTGCTTGTTTTAAATTTGGTCTAAATAGAGCGAAACTAATTAATAAAACTGCTGAACATCTTAAGAAATAAAAACTGATTGGGGAATAGAAATCTAAGATTAATCTTGTTAAGATTAGTTCAAGTGCAAAGAAAAAACTTCCTGCAATTGCAGCTAAAAAATATTTATTGAATTGAAGATGATATTTTTTTATGTGTGTTAAAATTAATGCTGTTGCTGCAATTATTGCTGGGATGATAACATTTAGATTTCTTTCATAAAGACTTTCAAAGAAAAAACTGAATACGATTGCTAAGAGGATAACAAATAATGGTTCAAGAATTTTTGCTGGTTCGAGGTTGCTTATTTTTTCTCCTTTGATGGAATAGAACATAAAGAGATTTGCTACAATCGAGAATAGAATGATTGTACTGAAGATTAAAACGTTTTTTAATTGCAATGCTTCGGGTTCAAATTTCCAGAAAAAATACAAGAAAGGAATTAGAACAATTACAATTGCACAGAATTCTAAAACTTGATAAAGCTTGATATCAATTTTCTTTTTTCTCAACACTGTTTTTTGTAAAACTGTCCCAGCTGCAAGTGCCAATGCTCCAAAAATAGGAATTTCTATCATTCTCTTTTTAATACTAACAAAAAGGCATTTAAAAAAATTTTGAATGCGCAAGCCGAGAATCGAACTCGGCTCACCTCGTTGGCAACGAGATATTCTACCAATAAACTACTTGCGCTCTCTTTTATTTAACAATAATTATTTTTAAGTTTATTGATATTATCTTATCTGATAAATTACAGAAATAGTTCCATAAACAGTTTGTTCAGAAGGAGTTATGCTCATAGTTGTTATCTTTGCACTTTCCCACCACTTTTTTGTTTTTTCTGTCATTTTCCCCTTTTGAAAAATGGTCCTGCGAGGAATCGGACCTCGGTTTGCTCGGTGTAAACGAGCCGTCTTAGCCATTGGACAACAGGACCTTGTTTTTACAAAGAATAATTGGTTTTAAAGTTTATCTATCGGAAGATTTATAAGTAAAACGTCTGTTTTTTCACTATGAGCGCAGACGACAAAGATAAAGAAATTCCTGAAATGGCTCTTGATAAAAAGTATTCTAATAAACTTCCAGAAATTCCAGAAACAACAAATAAAACTAAGAAAGATATGGAGAAAGTTAAAAAATCTTTAGAAAAATTAAAGAATTTTATTGTGAAAAAATATCCTTTTACCCAAGCAATTGGTATTTTGCCCCCTGCATCGATTAAAATGTTCATTGAGGAGGAAGAGGTTCCAAAAGAAACAGAAAAATATATTCATATGTATTTAGTCATACCTGAGGAAAAATTAAAAGAAGTTCAGAAAATAAAACAAGAAATTATTAAGCAAATTGAATCAACTGAAAATCTTGGAACAGATAAAGGACAAAAGATTTGGCTTCAAATTAAAACGCCTGTTGATATTTGGGAAAATTGTTTAGATAGTAAATTTGATATTGCAAGTGCAATTGGGATGTCTTTCCCGCTTTATGATAAAGGACTTTTGGGTGCATTGAGAGTTGCAGAAATTCACAAGTCTTTAGTTTTGCAAAAATTTGAGAAGTATGTTGTTAGTTATGTTATTGGGGGAAGTTTGGTTCGAGGAGAAGCAATAAAAACTTCTGACGTCGACGTTTTCATAGTTATTAATGATACAGATGTGAAACGAATGCCAAGACTTGAATTAAAAGAAAGACTTAGGTCTATTATCTACCAATATGTTGCTGAAGCTTCTGCATTGGCGGGAGTGAAAAACAAACTTGAGCCACAAGTTTATCTTTTGACTGATTTCTGGGAAGCAGTTAAGGATGCACACCCGGTTATGTTTACTTTTATCCGTGACGGAATTCCACTTTATGATAGGGGAACTTTCATGCCATGGAAAGCTTTGTTAAAAATGGGAAAGTTGAAACCCTCTCCAGAAGCAATTGATATGTTTATGTCTATGGGGGATAATACTATTAAGAGAGCTAAAAGAACTTTGCTTGATATTGTAATACACGAAATTTATTGGGGTGTTTCGACTCCGAGCCAGGCATTACTTATGTTGTATGGTTTGCCTCCCCCTGCACCAAAACATCTTGTTGAAGAAATGAAAAAAGTTTTTGTTACAAAAGAAAAGATGTTAGAGAAAAAATATATTGATATTCTTGAGAAGATTGTTAAAATTTACAAAGATTATGAACATGAGAAAATTAAGGAGATTAAAGGGGTAGAAGTTGATAAATTGATGAAGGATACAGAAGATTATTTGAAGAGGCTTAAAGAATTAAGAGAACAAATTGAAAAGCGAACTTCTGAGAAAACAATCGAACAAATCTATTCAGATATTTTTAGCATTTTGAAAACAATGCTTGGAAATAAAAGTCAAGCTAAAATGATTGAAGAATTCGAAAAATCTTTAATTAAGAATGGGAAGTTGCCTCCACAGGATTTGAGGATTTTGAAAGCAATTGTTACAGCAAGAGCAGATTTCAAAAAGGGAAAGTTGAATGTGCATAAGGTTGATGATGCAAGAAAGAATGCTTCAATTTTAATTAATGATTTAATTGAATATAATCAGAGATGTGATTTGGAAAGTAATAAGAAAGAAGGAAAGAAAGAATAGACAGAATAGTTTTTTAATCTCTAAGTTTTTAATCATTTTATGAAATATCTTTTTATTTTGGGAAGAAACGTTAAGTTATCTGTGGAAGAAGTAAAATCTTTTTTAGAGAGAGAAAAGTTTCCTTTTAAAATAATTTCTTTAGCTGACAATCAACTTTTAATGGAGATAAATAAACCCTTTGGTTGTATTGTGGATAAATTGGGGGGAGTGATTTCCATAGGGCAAGTTTTAGCAGAGGGAAATTCTAAGGAAATAATAACACAATTAGAAAAACAAAATCTTTATCTTGGAAGTAAGAATAAAATGAATTATGTTTTTTTTGATTTTAAGGGGAAGGATTTTGAGGAAATTAGGAGCTACTTGAAAGAAAAATTTAAAGAAGAAAGATTAAAGGCGACTGAGAAGAAGATAACTGGTAGAATAAAATTACAGGGGGGAGGTAGTCTTGCTCATGTATCATCTAATACAATTAATGAACAGTTTTTTATGATTGGAGATTGTTTTGGTAAGATTATCGAAAGTGTAGATTATAATGAACTTAAAAAAAGGGATATGGAAAAACCTGTTAGAAGAAGTGAACTTTCTATTTCTCCTCGACTCGCAAAGATTTTGATAAACCTTTCCCAAGTAAGAGAAAATGAAACTTTGCTTGATCCGTTTTGTGGGATAGGGGTTGTTTTACAAGAAGCACTACTTCAGAAGATTAAAGTAATTGGAGTGGATATGGATAAGAATGCTATTGATGGAGCTAAACAGAATCTTGAGTGGTTTGATTTTAAAGAGCACAATTATCAATTGTTGAATAATGATTCTACTAAAGTAGAGCTAAGGAAAGTCGAAGGTCTTGCGACAGAACCAGATTTGGGAGTTCTGCAAAAAAAAGTTCCTTCTTCAGAAAAAGCGAAAGAAGTGACTAATTCGTTTGAAAAATTGATTGTTCGAGTGATAAAAAATTTGCATGGAAGAGTTAATGGGCGAATAGTTTTTACAGCACCTTTGATTATCTTGGGTAAGAAAAAAATCTCTTGTAATTTTGATAAAATAAGTTCTGAGACTGGATTAAAAATTTTGGAGAATTTTCCAATTGATGAATTTAGGGAAAGTTCCTTTATCGGCAGGAGTATAGTTGTAATGGAGAGATAAGAAACTTTAAAAACTAAATTTCTTGATACTTATTATGATAAAAGGAAAAGTCGTTCAATTCAGACGAGGAAGGCATGTTATTCATAAAAGGCATTTTCTTATACGAATAGAAGGTGTGTCAAGCAGAGACGAAGCTAAGAAATTTGTAGGAAAAGAAGTTGAATGGAAATCTCCTGCAGGAAAAATTATTTCTGGAAAGGTTTCATCTGCTCATGGAAACGGGGGAGTTATCCGAGCTATTTTTGAAAAAGGTTTGCCTGGACAAGCTGTATCTACAGAGGTGAATATAAAATGACTCGACAATCAGATAAGAGAGCAGAAGTCAGCGGAAAATTAAGAACAATGCTTGGGACACATGTGGATGTACTTTGTATAACTTCTAAAGGCGAACTTTCAGATAACCCAGCTATAGAGGGGCATTTAAAATTTAGCAAATTAGAGGGTAGGAATAATGGATTTTATATTGGAGAGACACAAATTCCTACAAGAGCGGTTAGTGGGTTTTCGGAATTTCCGAATTATGCTTTTTCCTTAATGGTAGATTATTTGAAATCATATAAAGAGGCAAGAAAATAAAATGGCACCATTAAGAAAAGCATCGGCATATTCTAAGAAAATAGTTGTTCCTAATACGCGAGTTAGCAAGAGAAAAGGAAAGTCATATGTAAAAGCAGTTCCGCATCAGAAAATCGTTAAGTTTGAGATGGGTAATCCGACACTTTATAATTCTGGAAAGTTACTTCATGTTTTGACTCTTGTAACTATCGAGAATGTTCAAGTAAGGCAGAATGCACTTGAAGCATGTAGGCAATATATTAATAAAAAAGTTGATAAGGAATTTAATGGGCAATATTTCTTTAAGATTTTTCCTTTTCCTCATCATATTCAAAGAGAAAATAAAATGCTAACTGGTGCAGGTGCAGATAGAATGCAAACAGGAATGCAATTATCCTTTGGAAAAACTTCAGGAAAATCAGCTATATTACCAAGGAATGGCCTGCTTTTTATGGTTGCTGTAAGTAATGTGAAAGCGACTTCTTTTGTAAGACATTTGTATAAACAGATAAGATCTAAACTTCCTTGTAAAACAAAGATTTTATACGAAGAAATTAAAGTCAAATAAGTTTAATTCTGTAGTGGTAACAGATAGAAAGATTTATATAGTTTAGATGGATTGAAATATTAAGAAAATGGCAACAGATAATTTAGAAACAGAGAAAAGATTTACGAATTTAGAAGGAATTTTATCTGCAAGTTCTTTTATGCAACAAGGAAAAGAAGGAGAACCCTTAGCAAGAGAAGCATTAGAAGGGGTATATAAAAAATTAAGTTTAGATAATTATTCAAGTGGATTGGCTAAAACGCTTAGAGATCCAAAGATTGTGGGGTTAGCTATAAAGAATGTTTCTGAAGAATATCAAGAAATAAAGGAAGGATTAAAGATACAAGAGTTTAGTAATATTTACTCATCAGATTTAAAGAAATATTTAGGAGATTATTCTGAAGAAGCAACAAAAGAATTTGCTCAACAGGGAAATATAACTTATGGAGAGATTATGAAGAAACTTGCGATAGCAGAACACACTATTAAAGGAGAAAAGTTAGGAGTATCTTCAAAAGAAAAAGTAGAAGAAGCAAAGAAAGTATTGGAAAAACTTAACCCAGTAATATTTATGATTAATAGTATTGAACATATTAGAACAAGGAATTATTCTGCAAAAGTTGAGGATACATACTTATCAAATGCTATGCAGGGAATATATCAAAAAGAAGAACAATCTGCTTAATTAACGTAATCATTAACTAAATTAGCCATTACTTTCATAAAATCTTCTGTTCTTTTTTGCCATTGGTCAATTTCTACGCCCTTTAAATCATTAATTTCTCCGTGTGTAATTTTTTTGTGGAGGACCAATAAATCCCTATACCATAAAACATACTTCATGTTTAATTTTCCTGCACTAACAAATGTTTCTCTTAAATCAACTGAAATATGTTCTGGAGATGCTGGTGGAACATTCGCAGCGATTAAAGCAGCGTGAGAAGAATCAACCATTGCCCAGTATAATCCTTCAATCGCATTTAACTCCGCAGTTCTACTCCTCAAAAAATGTTGGGGTGCTCTTTGCAAGCAACTATAAATTGCTTCTGGAGTTGATTTTATTTTTCCGCTTAATAATAAATATTTTAATGGTTCAAAAAATCCTGCAAGGTCAATCATTGATTCACCATATCGTAAAATGTTCACCACAACTGGATTCCCTTCCATTAAATCTTCCCACCATGTGCTTAATTTTATTGTATTAATATGTAATTCTTTTTGGTAAGGATTTTTTCTTAAAATATTATCTAACTCTGTTCTATACCACGCAATTAATTCTTGGTCCCATTTTATTGAAACATTATCTAAAATTATTATAATGTCGATATCAGAACCAGAGGTAGCTGTTTGTTTTATTGATGAACCGAAGAGAACAACAGATTTAATTATTTTATTAAACTTTTTGTAAACTTTTGTTGCGAAATCCATTGCAATATCTGATTCTAATTTTATTTGTAATGTTGGAACGTTTTTTGGTAAGGCAACTTTCTTTTTTGTAGTTTTCTTTGTAGATTTAGTTTTTTTCTTCACCATCTTTTATGTTATTAGGTTTGATTAGTTTTAAAATGTTTTTATGTGAAATTATTCCATTGGTCTTCCGCCCATCCTACTTCCCTGTGCTCCAGGACGTTGTCCTCCAAGTTCAGTGGGCAATTGAGAAAAACCCCCCCCAAATGTTTCATAATTTACTTGAGGTAACCATGCTCCATCGAGTCCTCCAGAATATCCTTGTTGTAATCCCATAGATTGATTCCAATATGGAGCCATTTCCATAGAGTAAATTGGTGAGCCAAGCGCTTCCATTGTTTCTTTAACGGGGGGCGTTTTGAAATGTTGCCACCAATTCCCAGCCTCAATAATCTTTTTTGCATCAAAACCTTCTTTACCTAATTTATTTAGAATTTCTTTTAAGGGAACATTCCCCATACCCATTGGTAATTCTGTATGTTCAAATCCAAAATTATCTGAAAGATGAACATGCTTAACAAGGGGCGCGATTTTTCCTGTTTCTGCTACAATATCTTTTGATTCAAAACCCTGTTTTCTTAACATGTTAATATGCCCCACATCCCATGTCGCGCCAATAAATTTCTCTGCTAATTTATTCGCTTCTTTTTCTTTCATTCCTTTTTCTTTGATAGCATTTTCAACAAATTGTTTTCTTGAAGCTTCAATTAAATTCTTTAAATCTTCTCCAGTGCTTAATCCCATTCCTACAGGAGGATTTTCAATACAAAGAATTGGAGCATGGTCATTGAATTTTTTATATGCGTTAAAAGCAGCGTTTCCAAAAGTTTTTGCAGATTGTTCTGTTGCAAATTCTTCTAGTGGAACAAACATTGTTGGCGTAATTTCTGGATTTTGTAGATTTAATAATAAATTATGCATTGCTTTTGATTCTCTTAAAACTGTGGGGGTCTCTCCCAACTCATTCCCATATTTTTTTGAAATTTCTTTTAATTTTTCTTTTTGTTCGGTCGTTCCAAATTCATAAGCTTTACTAAAAAGGGCATTTGCACTTTTATGAATCTCTTGCAGATAATTTTGAGCATCTTGAAATTTTAACCAAGCATTTTCTTGAGAAGGATTAAGTTTATTGGGGTCTAATTTCCCTCCAGTCTCCTCAAATAAAGTTTGGATTTGAACTTGATTTTCTTGTAAAATTTCATCTGCCCTTTCTTTATTGAAAAATAATTGAGTAATTTTGTTATCCCAGTCGCTTGCATTAGTTAATTCTAAATTTTGTTCAGGCGTATGGAGCTCTTCTCTGATTAAGGGTTCTTCTCCTCCCCGCCCAGGAGAAAACCTTTTTTCCTCTTCTAAAGCAGTCATTTGTCCTGAATCTTTATTTATTGCAACCATCTTCTTTGCGGTTCTTGCTTCTCCTTCTTTTCCAAGGGTTTTCCATTCTGTTCCAGGAAGTCCTTCTGAAGAATGAACTGTAACATTTACATTTCCATCTGGATTTAATTCATGACTTCTTATTAAAGCGTCAGCAACTTTCCTTTCTGACAATTCTCGATTTGATTCGCTAAATCCTTGTTGGGTAATTCCTGTAGAATCAATTACTGGTGCATGAATCGAGATATCAATCCCAGTTAATTTGCTCAATCGATTTATTTCTTTTAGTTGCTGTTTGGGCATTGAATCAAAGATTTCTGGACTTACTGCTGCAATTTCTATTTGCTTTACCCCTGTTGAAAGTTTTGAAGAAACCTCTTGTAAAACATTTGCTTGTCGCGGGTCTGTTGTTAAACCAAGACTTCCAGCAGCTACCCGATACCCAGTAAATACATCTCCATATGTTGGTTTAAGAGATGAATAACCCCCCTGATAGATTTCACTAATATTATAATCACCTTTTCCCATATCTTATAAAATTAAATCTTATTTATTAATTTAACTAAATCGCGAATCTTTGTATGCTTCTGCGTCTATTCCAACATCTTCTCTTCTTTTTCCGAGAAATTTTATGTCTTCTTTTTCTTTAGCTTGAAGAGGAGAAGTTACAAAATTGTTTTGAGGCCTTTGAAATTGTTTTTGTGCAAAATCTTTGGGATTGGTTTCAATTTCATATTTGATGTTATCCCCTTCATATTTTCTTTTGTCATCTTCATTAAGAGGATTATTATTAGAATATTTTGATTTATCCGACGTAGCGTAATCTATTCCTTGTTTAGAAGTTGTATCTATATTGATTGGGACTGAAGAAAGATTAATTTCAAGGGGTTCTTGTATTACTTCTCCTACTTGATTTAAAACTGGTGCTGAAATTTTTGATGAACGAAAAAATTCTTGGAATTCTCCTATTTCAATTACTTCTTTTTCTTCTTCAACTTTTTTTTCTAAAGAAATTTCTTCAATTTCTTTTTTCCCTTTTGGGATAACTTTTATTTTTTTATTTTTCTTGGAGTTATTCTTTTTTTGTGGTTTAGACATTATTAAGTATAACTTGGCATCCCATGTGCTTTTTTATAGACGTCAAAAAGTGTAAAAATGGTTTCTTTCGCATTTGCTGCTGAAAAAGGCCGAAGGTGTTCAGATTCAATAAAATCATCTGGTTTAACTGCTGTTGGTTTCTTCTCTTCTTTTTTCCCTTCTTTTTTATCATACTTTCCGATTAAAGCGAAGAAAGGGTTTGATTCATCTTTTGATTTTACTTTTTTCTCTTCGTCTTCTTTTTCATCCAAGAAAAAATTAATTTCTTCTTGTAATTGGCCTAAACTTTCTGTAGTGGTTCCTTCAATTAATGTTAAAACATCATTAACATCTGATTTTTTTAATTCTTCTTCAAATTTTTCTAATTCGTCGTCGTTTAGAACATAAGCTTTAAATGTGATTTCTGCTCGTCCTCCAAAAACATAATGGGGTTGTTGGCTTACTCTCTGGGGAATTCCTCTAAAATTAAAATCAACTAAAATACAACTGTAATAATTTCTTTTTGGTTTATGTTTTATAAGTTCTTTTGGGAGATTTCCTTGGTTAGCTTCTTCTTTTACATCTAATTTTCTTTTACCAAGCAAGGTTAATCCAAGCAAGATGGTGTTAAATGTTTTTACTAATGCTGGTTCTCTTCCGGATTGTTGAGATTCAAGTTGTTGTGCTGCTAACAAATAGGGTTTTGCCCATCTTGAATAAAGTTTCAAACTGTTAACTTGGCTTTTCAAATAATTTTTTTCAAGTTCATATCTCTTGCTTAACTCTTTTTCTGATTGTTCTACCCATGCATTAAATTCTTGAATTCTTGGGATAAGAATTCGTTTTACTCTATCGTTTAGGTCAATTTTATTAGCACTTTTAATGTCTTGTGCTGCCAGAAAAGCATCAATTAAGGTTTGAAATCCTGATTGCCCTAATGCCATTGCTTTAATGCTGGAATTCCCTTTCACAATATCTACCTTGTCCATCCAAATCTGTTTTAAAGCTAGTATAGATGAACTTTTTTCTTCTGGTTTTGAAGATTTTAATCCTTTGTAATGTTCTAATCTTATTCTAAATTCTTTTAGATCATAAATAATATTTAACACACTTCGCAAAACAACATTGGTGTCTCCTAAAATTTTTGTTGCTTGTTGTTGCATGATTGTCGCTCTTTGTCCAAGTTCTGCAAAATGTCCTGAACCAGGAGTTGAAGTAAAATTATCAATAAGTTTTTCTGGGGCCAAACCCAAGTCATTCATTAAATCAAGAATGAAAAAATAAACTGGTTCTAGAGTTTCTGAATTTGAATCATAAACAATTTTGTGTTCTGCTTCTGGAATAGAACGAATAATTCCCTTGTCTTTCCTTTCAGCTCTTTTTTTATAATAAGGACTAACCTCCTCTATTATTTTTGAGATAGGTTTTACATCTGCCATGAGATTTTAAAGACAGGGAGTTTAAAAAATGTTTCTAATACAACTAAATTTAAAAATAGTAAGCACATCTATTAATTATGGGTTTATTTGGTTCAAGGAAAAAAGATAGGGTGCTTGATTTAACTGAAAAATATAGAAAGCAGTTAGATAAAGGAACTGATTCTACAATAGATTTAACACCTCAAGCGACTAATACGAATTCAGGGACTTCTGGGTTGGATTTTTTTGCAGGAATGGCTTCTGCTGCTCAAACTGCTCCAAACACACAAGAAATTGGTTCTGAAAATTATGGCACAGATGAAAAGAAAAAGAGATTAGCAAAAAGATTAATAGATATGACAAGCAAGATTGAAGATTTGTCTAATCAAATTTATCACTTGCAACAAAGAATTGAAGTTTTAGAAAGAAAATCAGGGATGCGTGTTTAGTAATTCAGAAGGAATTCTTTTCCAGATTCCTGGGAAGATTTTTTGTTTTGTAATTATGCTTTTTTTAACACTGTTGAAAATTGAATATTCTTGTGTTATGAATACTCTTTTCCTTGGTTTTTCTTCTAAAGTTAATTTTGGTATGGTAAATCCCCATCCATGACTATGTATGGTCCTTTTTACGAATTTTCCTTCTTTACTTTCTAACGAATTTCCTGCAACATATTCTAATCTTCCTTTTGTTTTGTTATAATAATCGATGTCCATACGAGAAAATAGGGGAGCTAAAAGACGGACTTTAATTGGTTTTCTTTCTTTTGAAGGAAGAGGGATTAAACTACAAGAATATTCTAATCCATTTATTTCAAAATAGTGTTTCATATAAATTTCACCTATTTTCCCTTTAAAAAATTATGTTTTGCACACAACTTTTATTAATCCTTTTTATTTATGTAATATATGAAAGACTTAGGAAAAACTGCAAAAGCATATGCATTGAAGAATGCAATTGCTTATAACGGAAAAGCAAATCCTGGCGCAGTTATTTCTGCTTTATTCAATGAGGGATTGAAAAAAGAGGATGTTAAAAAATATGCTAAGGAAATTTCTAAGATTGTTAGTGAAGTGAATAAATTATCTTTAGATAAACAGAAAAAAGAATTTGAGAAAAATAAATCTGTGGTTAGTGAGAGAAAGGTTCGAGAAGGTTTGCCTGACTTGCCTAATGCGAAAAAAGGAAAAGTTGTTATGAGGTTTGCTCCGAGCGCTTCGGGTCCGTTGCATATAGGACATGCTGCGACAGGGTGCATTTCTTTTTTACTTGCTCAAAAATATGGAGGGAAATTTTACGTAAGAATTGAAGATACAAATCCAGAAAATATTTATCCTCAATCTTATAAGATGATTACTAATGAAAGCAAGTGGCTTTTTGACAATAAGGCGAAAATTGTAATCCAATCAGATAGGATGAAATTGTATTATGCGTATGCAGAAAAATTAATCAAGAAAGCGGCTGCTTATGTTTGTACTTGTTCAGGAGATGATTTTCGTAAATTCGTTGCTGAAAAGAAGAATTGTCCTTGTAGAGATTTAAGTGTTAAAGAAAATTTAGAAAGGTGGGAAAAAATGTTAGCATCACAGGCGTATACCCAAAAAGGGCACGAGAACCTGCAAGCAGGCCCTGATAAATTTTCAAAGAAAATTTCTACTAAGCGCAACAAAAAAGGATTTGGAGAGGGAGAAGCTGTTTTGAGATTTAAATCAGATATGACAGACAAAAATCCAGCGATGAGAGATTTTCCTTTAGCGAGAATTAATTTGGCAAATCATGCACGGCAAAAAAAGAAATATAGAGTTTGGCCGTTAATGAATCTAGCAGTTACTACAGACGACATTGAAATGAAAATGACACATGTTATTCGAGCAAAAGATCACAGGGATAATGCAGAAAGACAAAGAAAAATTTACAAAGCATTGGGATTAGAGAAGCAATTTCCTTGGACGGCTTTTTTAGGACGTATTAAATTTAAAGATTTAGAATTGTCCACAACAAAAATGCGAGAGGCAATTGAATCTAGAAAATTTAAGGGTTGGGATGATGAAAGATTGCCTACTTTAGCTTCGTTAAAAAAACAAGGATACAAACCAGAAATGTTTTGGAAATTTGCAGAGAGAGTGGGATTATCTGAAAGTGATAAAACCCTCGATAAAAAAGAATATTTTATTCTATTAAATAGTTTTAAGTAAAGAAACATTTTTAAAGAACATTCGATTTGTAGAATTAGTTAAATATGAAAAGAGGCTATATGATACAAAACAAAAAAGGGTTGTCTGCAATCATAACCACTCTTCTAGTTGTTCTTGTGGTTTTAGTAGCAGTTGGAATTGTTTGGGCAGTTGTAAGAAATTTGGTTACCAGCGGAGCAGAGGGAGTGGAATTGAGTGCTAAATGTTTAAATGTTGATGTAAGTGCAACAGTAGTAAATTGTAATGTTCCTACTGCATGTAATATTACTTTAACAAGAACTGGCTCTGAAACTGACGCACTTGCAGGAGTAAAACTTGTCTTTAGAGATTCTGTAAACATAGAAAGTTCATCTGTTATTGATCAAGCAGGAGATGTAGAAAAATTAGTAGGAAAAAGAATAACAAGTTTGGATAGTACTGTTACAGCACCAGACTCATTAGAAGTTACTCCTTACTTTACAGATGCATCAGGCAGTGAACAACTTTGTGCAACAACAATTAAAGAATTTTAATTTTTAATTATATATATTTCATCATTCTTTCTTACTTGGGGTAATTTGATTCCTATTTCATCACCTTTCTTTGCTTTTTGAATAGATTTATTTTTCATTTCAATACTTTTAATTTGGGATTTTTCTATTCCAGTTGTTTTTCCCACAACAATTATTTTATCTCCAACTTTTAATGGGGAGACAAGTTTGACTGATGCTACATTAAGTTTTGAAAAATAATGTGTGACTTTTCCGACGAAGTGTTTTTTTTCTGTGGCTTCGCTGTTTTCTGTGTTTGTAAAATCATCTGAAGTTGGAAGTTTAATATAAAAACCAGAAGAGAATTTTCTGTTGTATACTTTCTGCAATTCTTCTATTTCTTCTTTTATTTCTGATTTGGAAAGTTTTTTCTCTAATGCTTTTTTGTAAACTCTTACAACAGTATCTACATAACGCGCATCTCGATTTCTCCCTTCTATTTTGAAAGCTTTAATTCCTGCTTTTTTCATTTTTTCTATGAAAGGGAGAGTGCATAAATCTTTAGCCGAGAAAATTTTATTATTTTGTACGTTCAATTGATTTCCTTCATCATCTTTAACAGTATATTCCCGTCTGCAGGGTTGTAAACATTCTCCTCTATTTGCAGATTTGTTAAATAAGAATTGAGAAGTAAAGCACCTTCCAGAAACTGCGACGCACATTGCTCCATGGGCAAAACATTCTATATCAATTACCTTAGAAATTTCTTTAATTTGTTTTAAATTTAATTCTCGTGCAAGAACGATTCTTTTTGCTCCTAATTTTTTATAAAATTTTGCGGATTCAGTGTTTGATACAGATGCTTGTGTGGATATGAAAAAAGGGATTTTGTATTTTTTGCATAATTGAATAACTGCTAAATCCCAGCAAATTATCGCATCAACTTTATCTTTAATTTTTTTAATTAAACTTTCTAATTTTTTTATTTCTTGACTATAAATTATTGTATTTAATGTTAAGTATCTTTTGACATTTTTGGGTTTACAGATTTTTTCTATTTTGTTTAAATCTTCTATTGTAAAATTCTTTGCATTTGCCCTCATTGAAAATTCTTTTAATCCGAAATAAACTGCATTTGCCCCTGCGTTTATTCCTGCTACGAGCATGGGGAAATTGCCTGCAGGTGCCAAAAGTTCGTATTTTGTTTTCATTTGGATTGATTAAATTACTTTAGAACGCTTTAATATTACAAACATTAATGCCCACAAGCCAACAACTGTTAAGCCGAGTATAACTAAAATATTTGGCGAAGTTTGTGAAGGTAAAATTATATTCATTCCATAAACACCTGCAATTAATGTTGGAATCGTGAGAAAGATTGTGAAAAGAGTAAGAATTGTAACTTTTTTATTCAAGTCGTTAGAGAGTTTTGTTGAGAAGTATTCTCTCATATTTGAAATTGATTTTAGTGTGTTTCCACAAAGAGTTAATGTTTCATTTAAATCAATAATTAAATCTTCTAAAATATCCTCATCTTTTTTGAAAAGTTTAATTGTTTTGTCCCGCAAAACTCGGCGATATGTTTGAATCATTGCTCCGAATGAAGAAATATATTGATTTAGTTTGTCTTCTTCTCTAATTAAACCCACAATGTCTCTGTCTGTTAATTTGTTCAGGTCTTTTTTATTTTTTTTTGTATTTCGAAGAGTTTTTCTTACAGAAAGTTCAAACATTCTGGATGAGAGGAATAGTAATTTTAATAGGATTCTTGAAAAAGAAATCTTTTCTGTAGGATTTTTAGTTTGTGAAAGTTTTTCGATTATTTCTAAAGGATATTTGGAAACTGTTACAAAGAGGTCGGCTGAGTAAATAACCAAGAAAGAGGAATCATATTCTGATGCTATGTTTTCTGTTGGAGCGTTTAAATAAATATACACCTTTTTGTCTTCTATCTCAAATCTCGGATTTTCATGTATGTCCAAACCGTCGATTAAATTATCTTTAGATAGATTAAATTCTTTAGTCAAAAAGTTTATTTCTTCATCTGTGGGATTTATTACTCTCACCCAGCATCCTTTTGAGTAGTCTTTTACTGGCGTGAATTCTCTTTCGTCTTTCTTTTTTAGTAAATATTTTATCATTTATACATAACAAAGATTAAGTTTAAAAAGTCTTTTCTCTCGTTATTTTTATGATAGCTGATAAAATTGGGAGTTATCCCCATCACCAATAGAATTGTTGATTTTTTTAGCTGTGCTTGTGTTTCTAATAAGTTTTTTATACCATATTTGACTGAATTAAATAATGGTGGATGTAGTTTAATGGTAGAACGTGTGGTTGTGGTCCGCAAAACGAGAGTTCAATTCTCTCCTTTCACCCTTTTGGAGAAAAGAGAATGAAAACAGAAAATAAATCAAAAATAAAAGAATCTTTGCTGAAATCGAAAAAGATAATATTTAAATTTTGGGAAATCTATCTAATAGCTGTGGGGATAGGATTAATTGTAACAGGGTTATCTCTTTTAGCAAAAAAACCTCTTGAATTAATTTTTCCTGGGTTTATAATCTTAGCTTTTGGTGCAATTATTATGGCGATTAATTCAATTAAAGATCAGGAAAACAAAAAATGAAAACAGATTTAGTTAAAGGGTTTAAGGATTATTCTGAAGAAGAAGCTCGTAGACGGGCGAATATTAAAAATGTATTAGCTGAGACTTTTGAGAGTTATGGATTTAATCCTGTTGAGGCGCCGATGGTTGAGTATGAGAGTTTTGTGAAGGGTGAGAATGAGAAGGACGAGGCAGTGTCTGATATTTTTAAGTTAAAAGATAAGGGCAAAAGAAAACTTGCGTTGAGATATGAGTTCACTTTTCAATTGAAGCGATTGGCGCAGAATAAAAAGTTGCCGTATAGGAGATATCAAATTGGCGAGGTTTTTCGGGACGAGCCTGTGACTTCTAATAGATACAGGCAGTTTACACAATGCGATGTTGATGTTGTTGGTTCTACAATAAAAGATGAGGCAGAAATACTTGTGATTACAAGTAAGATTTTTCAAAGATTGGGAATTCCTGTGAAAATTCTTGTGGGGAATAGGAAATTATTAAATGAAATTTTGGACGAGCAGAAGATTGACAAGAAGTATAAAGAGCAAGTTTTGAGAGAGATTGATAAATTGGATAAACAACCAGAGAAAGAGATTCGGGCGAGTTTGAAAAAATTTGGGGCAGAAAAGATTTTAACTTTGCTGAAAAAGCCCGCGACGTATTTTAAGAAATATAATGCTTATGCAGATGTTGAGGAGTTGAGAAAATATTGTGGGTTTTATGGCGTGAAGATTGTGTTTGTTCCGAATCTGGTTCGCGGTTTGAGTTATTATAATGGAAATGTTTTTGAGATAAAAAGTTCAGCGATGAAAGAAACTATTTGTGCTGGGGGGGCATATCAAATTAATAATATGCAATCTGTTGGAATTTCTTTTGGGATTGACAGGATTGAAAAGTTGGCGAAGATTTCAGACGAGAAAGATGATATGCTTGTTATTAGTATTGGGCAGGACAAGGAAGCAATAAAGTTAGCAGAAAAGCTCAGAGAACAGGGCAAAAAGGTTATGATTTATTACGGCAAGCCGTCAAAGGCATTAGAATATGCAAATGCAAAAAAGATTGGCGAAGTAATTTTTGTTGGTAAGGAAGAAGTTACTAGTGGAAAGTTCAAGGTGAAGGATATGGCGAGCGGGAATGAAAGTAGACTATAATAATTCTTAAAAAGTTTGGAGAATTTTATTTTTTTATGAGAAATAGGGGGACAGAGGTCCTATTCATAATTGTAATCTTTTTAGTATTTATTTGTGGAGGAGTAGTTTATCTTATTAAGTTTTATTTGAATTCATCACCAAATTTTTATGCTTTAACTGCTCTCCTTTTGGGAGTTTTGATTCTTATTCTCTTTTATGATAAAATTGAATCAGTGGAGTTGGATAAGCTTAAAATTGTAATTAAGCAAAAAGAGGCTAGAAAAGAGTTTAATAAAGTTGGAGAAGATGACCATATGGTAGAAATAATTAAAAAAAGGTCTGGTACTAGTATAAAGAGTATAAGAGTAGGAGATGATTTTTAGAATGGTAAAATATGATAAGAAAAAGTTAAAAGAATTTAATGAAGCAACTATTAAAGAATATAATCAAAGTTTGTTTCTAGATAAAGTCACTAATGTAAGACTAACAAATAAAACAGATGGGAATTTTACTCAAATCGGAATGAAGTTTTTATTTGAAGAAGATATGTTTGTTTTTCAAAATTATACACCACGGCTTCCAGGATTAGGTAGGGCTGTCTCATTGGGGGAAAGAGATTTTTTTATTAAAACATTAATTGAAGATGTAAGGATAGAGAAAATAAAGATAAAGAAGAGAGATTTTAATCCTGAGAATCTTAGAAAATATTTGAAACATTTTAAACAAAATATTCTAATTCCAGTAGAATTGCAATCAAATATTTTTAATAGTAAGATGTTAAATCACATAGAATTTACTAGTGAAGGAATGAAATTTGATTTTTCTCATAAACTGATTCCTGTTCCAACTAAGATTCTTAAGAATAAAGTTATTATTTTTGATGAGCTATCTTTGATTTGGGAGAAAGAAGTTTTCAAAAACAAGTTTTCAGAAGAAGATGAGAAAATAGATGTACAAGTAGAGGAGATTCCTTCTGAAGGAAAGGCGGAAATTCTTGTTAGAAGTGTGAATAAGATTCATTATTTTCCAGAATATATTAAAATTTTAGATATTGAAGAATGAAAACACAATGGCACAGAGATAGAATCGATGAATTAAAGCATAAGCTTACGAATATCCTTTGGCAAATGACTTGGCTGGGTACAGCATTTTTAGCTTTATTTTCATTAATATATTTAGTTTGATTTAACATAAATGATTTTTTAACTAGAATTTTACTCGTTATAGTAACAATCTTTTTATTTTTAAATTTTAGAAAACTGCTTAGAAAAAAAAGACCTGTATAAAAGAATTAAATGAGGAAATAGAAAAAAATTATGATATTTTATTGGGCGGAAAAAATAAGTTAAACCTCCCCTTTAAATCCTCAATCTCCTTTGCCAACTATTCTTTTCTCCGACATCTTTGAAGCCTCTAACTTTCAATTCTTTTTTGAATAACGGACAGTTCAGCACAAATGTTTCAAACTCCCCACCTTCGCCAGCAGGATGAACTTCGTATTTCTTTTCTAATTCCTTAGCTTCTTCTATAAACTTCTCGTTAATTTCTCTACCAAGCCAGGACTTATCCAAGGGATGCGCAGCGATTCCTGTAACAATCACCTTGAATTTAGCATTTACCAACTCCCATAAATATTCAATTTCATTCTTATGCCAAAGCGGATTAATGCATTCTAACTCAAACTTATCGCAGATTTTTTTTATTCTCGAAGTTTGATACTCTGAATAAAGCGCGCCTGTAACAACGCCTTCAATCGCATATTCTTCCTTTGCTTGTTCAATAACAATCTCCAAATCATCAAGCTCTTTTTCTTTTTCTCCTTTTGTTTTCTGAATAATAATTGGCACATCCATAACTTTCGCCTGTTTTTTTACTAATTTAATATTCGGCGTGTGAAACATGTAACTTTCTTTATTTTTAGAAAACACAGAGATAAGACAAACTAATTCATGTCCAGATTGCTTTGCTAAAAACGCAGAGTAACACGAATCTTTCCCTCCTGAAAAAAGTGATGCGACTTTCATTCTCCTAAAGGATTACTAAATTCTTTATTAATCTTTTTCAATCGCTCTCCTTGTTCGTCATCCAACTTTTCAATTTCTTCTTCAAGTTCTTCTCTTAATTCTGCAAATGGGTCTGGATTGTGTTTTAGAAAAACTTTTTTTAACCAAATATGAATCTCCTCAAAATGTGCTTCTTGTTCGAGCCAAATCTTCTTTTGACATTCTAAATGTAATAAAGGAAGTAATGAAATGATTCTTTCCTCTTTGCTCTCGCCAATTAGTTCTGTAAATGAAATCTTTTTCTTTTTGTTTTCGTCTTTTAATTGACTGAAAAGATTGTCATAGATATCTCTTATTTTATTCTTAATATTGAATTTCTTTTTTGGTAAAAAGAAGGAACTTTTTCTTATAGCGTTCTGGGTGATAATTTCTTTTTTTATTCTTCTGTTTTCTGTTGTGATAGCTTTGTTTAAGGATTCCATTAATTCCTGCAAGGTTACTCTCTTAAATCTTGGAAGCGGGCTTCGTGGAACAAGTTCTGGAATATCCTCATCAAGTTCAATCCGTTCTAAAATCCTTTTTTGTTCGTCTTTTTTTCCAAATAAAATTTCGTCAATATTCTTTATGTCTCGATTTAGTAAAATCTCTGATTTAATTCTTAAAAGTAAAGAAGCTGCTAGTAAGACTTTGCTGGAAATGAAAAAATCCGCCTCTTCAACCATACTAACGCGCTCGAGGTATTTGTCTGCTAAGAGCACAATGTTGATATCCCACGCGTCTAATTGTTCTGTGTTAATTAAATCGTAAATAATTTCTTGCCACCCTAGTTCTCTATTGAAAAGCAAGTCATGAATTTGTTCTTGTTTTATCAATTTCTTCTCCTCTTTTTCCATTTGTTACTTATTTTATACTCGTCAAGGTTTTATAATTGTTTGTAGTACCTAATTATTTTAAGGGTAGTGCCTACCTTTTTAGTAAGTAGTACCTACATTAAATTCAAGTAGTGCCTAATAGATTTACTACTCTAAAGGATTACTGCCTGTCATTTTTTAAGGGTAACAAAATAGAAACATTTAAATATAAGAATATGTTCAATATTCTATCACCTCTTTTTCCCCAGGAGACGCTTCAGGTCATCTTTTTGAGGATTTGAAGAATCTCCTAGGGTTATAATTATTACTTGATAACTGTAATTAATAATCTCAAAAAAGAGAAAATTGTGGGCTTAATAAATTATTCTTAGGATTAATTTGCCCGATTCATATTATTTTTTAATAGAAGTTCATGACCATCATCTTTAAAAATAAGGCGATTTTGTAGAATAAAATGGAAACAGACAAAGAAACATACACTAACATTTTAAAAGAAGCTCTTGAAATTAGATTGTCTCTCAATAAAAAAATTCCCCAACTTTATAGGGAAAATTTACTGCCTAAAGGACAATGGGGGATAAGGGGATTATACCTTTTCACTTCTGCTGAAGAAAAAGATGCAAAACCTTTTCTTAGGGTAAAATATGCTTTTAATAGTTTAGATGAACTTAGATTTCAAGGGCCTAGATTAACTTTAGAAAAAGCTGTAGAATATTTACAAAAACAAAATGCAAATCCTTCTAAGGTCAATAGAAGAATCAGAAAGGCTAAATCTTATAAATTAAAGTAAAGTAAATTCATTATCGTTCCTAGGGTTATAATCATATTTATTTCAGATTAATAATCTCAAAAAAGAGAGAAAATTGTGGGCTTAATAAATTATTCTTAGGATTAATTTGCCCGATTATATTATCTAGTTTATTTAATAAACTCTAAATTCTTTAAAATTTTATGGTAACGAAAAGGCAAATGCGTTCGGCGAAGAAGCTAAAAAACCTTAAGAAACAGCGGGGCAAATATCCTTTGTTGTTGGAGAAAGTGATTGATGCGTCGGATATTGTGTTGGAAATTCTTGATGCGCGGTTTCCGAAAGAAATGCAGAATAAAGAAATTGAAAGATTGATTACTGTGCAAGGTAAGAAAATTATTCATGTTTTGAACAAAGCAGATCTTACAAGGAAGCATGCGCGGGTGTTTGATTCGCAGATTTATGTGTCTTGTAAAAGTCGGAAAGGAATTGGAGATTTGAGGAATAAAATTAAAATGGAAGCGACGAAAATTAAGCAGACTAGTGAATTTCGTCGAGTTCAAGTGGGAGTTATTGGATATCCGAATACTGGGAAAAGTTCTGTGATTAATCTTTTGACGGGAAAATCTTCTGCGAGAACAGCTTCAGAAGCGGGTTTTACAAAAGGCATTCAAAAATTAAGGTTGAGCGAAGATATACATTTGTTGGATTCTCCGGGAGTTATTCCTACAGACAAGTATTCTATGATAAATAATGAAAAGATAGCACAGCAGGTAAAGGTTGGGGGTGTGTCATACAATCAGGTTAAGCATCCAGAAATTACACTTAATGAAATTGTGAAGACTAATAAAAAAGATTTGGAAATGTTTTACAAAATTAAGTTTGAAGATGCAGAGGAATTGATGGAAATAATGGGAAAGAAAAAGAATCTTTTGAAGAAAGGTGGAGAGGTTAATTCGGATAGTGTTGCGAGAGAGATTTTGAAAGATTGGCAGACAGGGAGCATTATGATATAATGAAGAAGCAATGGTATGTTTATATTCTTGAATGTGGGGATGGTTCGTTTTATACTGGCGTGACAGTTGATGTTGACGCTCGGATGAAAGCGCACGCAGAAGGACGAGGAAGCAAGTATGTGCATAAAAAAGGTTTTAAGCAGTTGCTTAGAGTGAAATTGTGCGAGGATAAGTCTGATGCTTGTAAATGTGAATACGCTATTAAGAAGTTGCCCCGTTGTGAGAAGTTGAGTTGGTTTGATTAAGAGATATTTTATAAACGATAACAATTTTAATTGATTATGCCAATGAAGAAAAGATTGAAGGATCATGTCCATAGGGGGATGACCCGGAGATTACGAGGAAACAAGAGAAGTAAGAAAGGTTTGATTACAAAACCAAAGAAAGATAATTCTAAAGCGGAATAGAAAAGCGTAAAAAGAAAGAATTTCTGTATAAATCATGGCAACATACTCACATTCGCGTGTAAGCACTTATGAAAATTGTCCTTACAAGTATAAACTACAATACATTGATAAGAAAAAACCAGAAATTCATGCCACGACAATTGAAGCATTTATGGGGAGCATGGTTCATGAATCTCTTGAACATTTGTATAAGTTGAAGAAATTCAAAAAGAGAATTGCTAAAGCGAGCATTATAAAATTTTATAGGGATTTGTGGGCGAAGAATTATTCTGATGATATTCTAATTGTTAAAGCAGATACAGAAGACTTGAACGCAGATAACTATCGGAAGATGGGAGAGAAATATATTTCTGATTATTATGAAAGAATGAAACCTTTTGAAGATATGATTATATTGGGTTTGGAAACTATGGATAGGATGACTTTGTCAGATGGAAATCAATGGCATGTTAGAATTGATAAACTTGGTTGTGACAAGGATGGGAATTATTTTGTTTGTGATTATAAGACCAATTCTAGAATG
>CAYUEW010000008.1:0-25161 GCA_964444095.1 Candidatus Woesearchaeota archaeon
GATGGTTTCAGGGATTTCATATTTTAATATGGTTAGGAGATTATAAAAATGTTTCATTGAATATCTAAAACATTTTTAAACCAAGGCATCTAATTAATATTAAATGGAAGTTTGTACAATAGGTGGGTTTAACGAGGTCGGAAAAAATATGACTGCCGTGAAAATAAAAGAGGACGTTTTTATTTTTGATATGGGTTTGCATATACCGGGCATAGTGGAACTTCAAGAAGAAAATGTTTTGGATTATACTAGCCGATTGAAAAAAGGAGGAAATACACAAAATTATACAGAGGCTAAACTAAGAGAGTTTGGTGCAATACCAGATGATAGGATTTTAGATAAACTTGGTTGGAGAAACAAGGTAAGAGCAATTTTCATCAGTCACGCGCATTTGGACCATGTTGGTGGAGTTCCACATTTAGCAAATAGATATCCTCAAGCGACAATTTATGCCACTCCTTTCACTATGAAGGTTTTAGAAGCAATTCTCGAAGATGATAAATTAAAAATCAAGAATAGATTAAAGACAATTAATCCAGATTCAACGCAAGTAATTAAAGGGAAGAGCGACACTTACAAAGTGGATTTTGTGCACACAACACATTCAACAATTCATTGCGTTTTCCCAGTTCTTCATACTAAAGAAGGAGCATTTTTCTATGGATTAGATTTGAAGTTTGATAATTATCCCACAATGGGAAAACCCCCAAATTATACTAAGATGAAAGAGATAGGAAAAAGAGGAGTAAATGTTTTAATGGTAGATGCCCTTTATTCTCGTACAGAAGAAAAACCAGGAGGAGAGATAATCGCTAAACACCTTTTAGAAGATGCATTTTCAAAATTAAGAGGTAAAGATTCTGCATTTTTTATCACAACTTTTTCTTCACATATAGAAAGATTGAACAACATAGTAAAATTCGCAGAAAGAACAAATCGGCAAATAGTTTTTTTGGGAAGAAGTTTGAGTAAATATGTTGAAGCTGCAGCAAAAGCAAATGCATGTCCGTTCAAGAATAAGGTGAAGTTGATTAAATATGCTAAGCAGAGAGATGCATTTTTGAAGAAATTGGAAAAAGAAAGGGGGAGATATTTTGTTGTTTGCACTGGTCACCAAGCAGAAGAAAATTCTATTTTGGATAGAATTACCAAGGGCAGTACTCCTTTTAGTTTTAAACCAGGAGATAATCTTATTTTCTCATCAAGTATTATCCCTGTTTCAATAAACATTCTCGCTCGTGAAAGAATGGATAAAAAATTAAGAAAAATTGGTGTCAAACTTCAAACAAATGTACATGTTCATGGGCATGGAAGTAGAGAAGACTTAAGGACAATAATAGAATTCTTAAAACCAAAACATGTAATCCCAGCACATGGTTCGCTCCAGCAAGAAACTCCTTTTATTGACTTGGCTTCAGAATTTGGATATCGACTTGGAGAAACAGCCCATTTGTCTTCTAATGGAAAACTTTTGAAACTTTAATTTCAATAGTAATAATTTTTAAACAAAACTCTCTTTATAATTTTGTATGGTAAATGAAACAATTTTAGGGGCATTAAATTCCGCGTTGGAGCGAGGAGAGTCTCTTAAAAAAGCAATGATGACTGTGTATAATGCAGGTTATGGTCGGGACGAAATTTCAGAAGCTGCTAAGATAGTTAATGAGCGGGGTTCTGTGACACAACCTCAACAAGTTCAACAATCAGCAATTTCTGAAAAGACAAAAAAATCTAAGAAATCTTTATTTTCAAAAAAACAAAAGTCTCCGAAACAAATAATTTCTAAACAATCCTTGAAACAAACTCAACCATCTCCAACCCAACAACCAAATCAGACTCTTCAGCAAATTCAACCAGCAATCCAACAACCAGCCCAACCACTTCCAACTCAACAACCAACACAACAAGCACAGCCAGTAAATTCGGCAGTAGCACAAAATGTTTCTAATTATGGCCAACCAGCTAAACCCAAAAGTAAAACTCCAATAATCCTTCTTGGATTTCTCTTACTCTTTTTAACAGGAAGTCTTGTGACTATCTTTTTATTCAAAGAAGATTTATTAAGTTTCTTTAGTAATATGTTTAGTTAAAATGTACACCCCAGGAGAAGATTCGTACTTGATGTCAAGAATTTTAAAAGAACAACTCCCAGAGCTTTTAGAAAAAAATTCTAATTTAAAATTTTGTGAAGTGGGGGCGGGTAGTGGAATAGATCTTGAAACCGCATTTAACGAAGAAGTAAAAAAAGAAAATATTTCTTCTTGTGATGTAGACACAAAATCTGTTGAACATTGCAACTCGTTGGGATTTAACTGCATTCATTCAGATTTATTTGAAAATGTCGGCGGTAAATTTGATTTGATAATTTTTAATCCTCCTTATTTGCCTAAAGATTTACGGGAACCACAAGATTCTCAAAGAGAAACTACTGGGGGAATTAAAGGTGATGAAATAATTTTAAGATTTTTACAACAAGCAAAAGAACATCTTAATTCAGGGGGAAAGATTTTTTTAATTACATCTTCCTTGGCTAAAGATATTAATTTTGAAGAGTTAGGTTACTACTCAAAAGAAATTGGATGTGAAAAATTATTTTTTGAGAGATTGTGTATTTGGGAGCTGGGGATTAATTAGAATACGATAAGGACATTCTTTCATTTCTTCAAGATTCACGTTTGAATCATAATTTCTGTGCCCTGTAGAAAAAAAGGTGGTTGCAATACAAACTTCTCTTTTTTTAAGGTTGATGAATTGAATACCACTAAATTCAGGATCTTTTCCTTCTGCCTTTTCACAATAAATTGCATCATCTCCTCTTTCTTTTCTATATTGTGCACAAGGACAAATTTCTCTAACAACAAAATCGTTTAAATCTATTAGAGTTGAAAACTCTTATTACTTATAAAATTAATTCTTATTAAAAAGATACTATCTCTTAATATCTTTCCAGCCGATTTTTTTCTTTTTCAAATCCGCAAGTTGAGGATATTGTTCTTCAAGAACTGGTTTTTCTACTTGATAAAAAATTCCCAAAGGAATTGTTGTTTTTTCATCAACAGAATTATAATCAAATTCTTGTGCTTTTTTCCATGCTTGGTCAAAATTAGTTTTGTCGTATCCGGTTTTATCAAGAGAATAAAATTTTTGTGCGTAGGTTTCCTTATGGAAAATTAAACAAGGTTGAATCACTTCAATAAATGAAAATCCTTTGTGTTTTAATGCTTCTTCTAAAATATATTCAATCTGTTTAACATCTGCGAACACTCTTGCTACAAAACTCGCTCCACTTGCTAACATAATTCTTATGGGATTTATTGGATAAGTTTTTACCCCAAGAGGGGTTGTTTTATCTTTGAATCCAACTTCTGTCGTCGGTGTTGGTTGCCCGATTGTTAAAGCAAACACCTGATTATTATGAACAAAATAATTTATATTTGAATTGAATCTCGCTGCGTGAATTAGGTGAGCCATTCCTTCTGCATAAGCATCTCCATCTCCAGAAAAACCAAGAACATTCAAATTAGGATTTCCTATTTTTACTCCAAGACACGTTGGCAAAACTCTTCCATGAAGAGTGTTTATCCCATTAAGATTAAGATAATCAAAGATTTTTGCGTGGCAACCAATTCCTGTAACCAATGCAAAATCATCTTTCTTCAATCCGGATTTTGCAATCGTATTTTTCACACCAGCAAGTATCTGAAAATTATAACATCCTGGACACCACGTTGGTTTTGTTTTTGTGTTTAAGTTCATCATTTCTTCAACCTCTTTTCAATTTCTTTTTTAAGTTCATCATGTAAAAATGGGCGTCCGTCATATCTCAAAATTTTATTTTTATCTTCAATAAAAATTCCTGTCTTTTCAGCAATAACTTCTCCAAGCATTCCTGTCGCACTATTTTCTACTAAAATAATATTCTTTCCTTCAAGATCTTTTTTTATTTGTGGGAAAGGTTCAATGTATAAAACTTGTAAAAATTCAACATCTAAATCTTCTATTGCGTCGAGAATCGCGCCCTTTGTAGAACCCCAAGACACAACAACATTTTTAGAATTTTTCTTTCCATGAGTTTTCACACGGTCAAATTTCTTAGTATCATTATCAATCTCTTTCTTTTTCTTAAGTCGCGCTTCAATATTTGCAACAATTATTTTTGCATCCTCTGTTGCACTTCCTTCCTCATCTTTTTCGTAACTGTTATATCTTGTTAAAGAAGTGAGTTTCCTTGAAGGAGTTATCTTTGGTTTTTTAGTTACTGTGTAAAAACTTTCTCCAAGATGTTTATCGCTGATGATTATTGAAGGTATTCCAAAAACTTGACTGAGATAAAATGATTGACTTGTTAATTCTTGACATTCTTTTGGGTCACCAGGTGCAAGCACCACTCGATTAAATTCTCCGTGTCCAGAATGTCTTGCAATATTTAAATCTCCTTGAGCAGTATAAGTTGCTACACCTGTTGCTGGCCCTGGTCTTTGAGATAAGAAAATCACAAGAGGAATTTCCGCCATCCCTGCTAAGCTAAGTCCTTCGCCCATTAAATCAAATCCACCCCCACTTGTTCCAATCATTGTTTTAGCACCAGTAATTGCACTTCCAATTCCCGCGTTAATCACAGCAATTTCGTTCTCTAATTCTAAAACTAAAAGATTATCTTCCAATTGTCTTTCAGCAAGTTCTCCCAAAAGGGATGTTGCAGGGGTCATAGGATAAGCGTAATAAATATCTATACCAGATTTCACAGCACCTTCAGCAAGTCCTTGGTTACCATTCATAAACACAGAATCTCCTTTCTCGTATTTCAAAGCGCAAAGATTATCTTTTTCTTCATCATATCCTTCTTTTGCTTCTTTCATATTTTCTTTAAATCTATTTCCTAATTCCTTAAATTCTTCTTCCAATAAATCAAAGTTAAGTCCAAGAAGTTTGAAAAGTCGCCCAGCATAATACATATTCTCATCATGTCCGCTTAAAACAAACGATTTTTTCTTCAATTCATGTTTATGAATTTCTTCTGTATTCTTATCTAAAGCAACTAAAATATCTACTTGACTCTCGTTACTATGGATTGGTTTATCTGAAAATGTTAGAACATTAAAATTATGCCCTCCACGTATTAAACTTTGATAATCCCTTGAATAAAATACAAAATATCCTTGTTTCACTAATGTTCGCCCTAAGATGTTTGTTAGAATGTTCGGCCCAGTTCCAGCAGGCCCGCCAAATAAAATACTTATCCTCATTTTACTATTAAATCACAATCAATTTTATATATGTTACGTAGTTTAAAGTTATAAATTTTTTGTCAAATGGTAAAATTCGCACACATGGCTGATGTACACTTGGGGGGATGGAAGCAAAAGCCACTGCAGGATTTGAACTTTCAGTCTTTTCGCAAGGCAATTGAAGTCTGCATAAGAAAGAATCTCGATTTTGTCTTGATTGCAGGAGATTTGTTTGATTCAGCATACCCCCCAATAGAAATTTTAAAAGATACATTCACAGAATTCCGAAAACTCAAAGAAGCCCAGATACCTTGTTTCATAATCGCGGGGAGTCATGATTACTCTGTATCTGGAAAAACTTTTCTAGATGTTTTAGAAAACGCAGGATTTTGTAAGAACGTAGTAGATTTTGATGAAACTTCAGAGAATTTAGTTTTAAATCCAACTATTCATGGGGGGGTTGCTATTTATGGATATCCCGGAAAGAAGTCTGGTTTAGAAATACCAGATTTAAGAAGAGTAAAATTAAATGACTCTCCTGGAATGTTCAAAATTCTTATGCTCCACACGACCTTAGATAAAGCAAAAGGAACACTTCCAATTGACGCTATAGAAGCAGACCTTTTACCCAAAGCAGATTATTATGCCTTAGGACATTTACATATAGATTTTGCTTACAAGAATTTTATTTACCCTAGCCCAATTTTTCCAAATAATTTTCAAGAGTTAGAAGACCTAAAGGCAGGAGGTTTTTCTATAGTGGATACAGGGGAGGGGCGTTCAGAAAAAATAGATTTGAAGATTCGAGATGTTATTCCATTAAAGATAGAGATAACAGATGCTCTGACAGCGACGGAGTTGATAATCTCAGAAATAGATAAACAGGAAATTCAAGATAAAATTATTTTATTAAGGATCAGGGGGGAAATTGAACGTGGTGGCACTTCGGATATAAAATTTGCACAAATAGAAGAATTCGCAAAATCTCGTGGCGCGTATTTTATTTTGAGAAATACTCACGATTTAAAAACAAAAGAGGTTGAGATGGATATTGAAATAGAAAATATTGAAAATGTAGAAGAAGATACAGTCAAAATTTATTCTGAGAAAAATCCCTCTGATTTCAACGCATTAATTTCTCCCCTGATAAACTCACTTTCAATTGAAAAACAAGAAGGAGAAACCGTAGACAGTTTTAACAATCGCCTTGTAGAAGAAGCTAAACGGATTTTGAAATTTTAAATGATAATCAATAAAATAAAACTAAAGAATATCAGGAGCTACAAAGAAGAAGAAATAGAATTTTCTGAGGGTTCAACTTTGCTTGCAGGAGATATTGGTTCTGGAAAAACTTCGGTGTTACTGGGAATAGAATTTTCATTATTCGGATTACAACCAGGGCAAAGGGGTTCTTCTCTTTTGAGAAATGGGGAAACAGAAGGAGGAACAATTTTAGAATTTGAAGTAGGAGATAAAATAATAATAATTGAGAGGACATTAAAAAAGAAAAAAACAATCTCTCAAGATTTTTGTGCTATCACAATCAATGATGAACGAAAAGAATTATCTGTTACAGAATTGAAAAATAAAGTTTTAGAATTATTAAATTATCCTTCTGAATTTTCTAAGAAACAAAATCTTCTTTACAAATTTACCGTTTATACTCCTCAAGAAGGAATGAAGCAAATAATTTTAGAAGACCCCGAAACAAGGATTAACACTTTGCGACATGTTTTTGGAATTGATAAATACAAAAAAATTCTTGAGAATATTTCTATTATTACTGCTAAGCTACGAGAAGAAAAAAGATTGAAAGAAGGTTTAGCAATGAACTTAGAACAAAATAAATTGAATCTGCTTGAAAAAGAAAACGAACTAGAAGCAAAGCAAGGCAATTTAGCGTCGATTGAAAAGGAACTTTTTTTGAAAACAGAACAACTGAAAGAGATTCAAGAAGAGAAAGAAGAAATGGCAAAAAAGATAGAGGAGAAAAATCGGTTTCAGCAAGAGATAGAGAAAACAAAGATTGTTATTAACAACAAGCAAGATACAATTTTGTCTAATATTAAAACAATTGAAAGAGTGCAAAGTCAATTAAAAGAATTGCAAAATTTAAGAGCAGACGAAGAAAAAATCTTTACATTTGAACAAGAAATAGTTTTGAAAAAGAAAGAGAAACAAAAATTATCAGATAAAAATTTAGAAATAAATTCCCAGATAAATTCATTAGTTTTGAGAATGGAGGATAATAATAAACTTGAAGGCAAACTTTCTAACTTGGAAATTTGTCCGACTTGTTTGCAAAATGTGGATTCAACTTATAGAGCAAATGTGCTGAACAAAGCTCACAATGATATTTCAAGAGACAAAAATAAAATAGAAGAATTAGAGCAAGAGAGCAAAATTATTTCAAACGAGATAATCCAAACTGATGAAAAGATTTCTTCAATACAAAATGAATTAACAAATTTAAAGATATTAAAAATAAGACTTCAAGAAGCCCAAGAAAAACAAAAGCACATAACAGAGATAGAACAAGCAAATTCAGTGCTGGAAGAAGACATTAAACTTTTGAATCAGCATAGCAGAACATTAAATAATTCTATTGAAGAATTAATGAAATTTGAAATGTTGTATAGAGAAAAACAGAGTGTTCTTGAGGAAGCATTGAGGCAAGAGCGCTTGGCAGAAATTAAAGTTGCAGAATTGAAAAAGGAAATAGAAGTTTTCTCTAGACAAATAGAAGAATTAAGAGAGCACATAAAAGAAGCAGAAAAAATTCGGGGACAATTAAATTATATAACTGAAATAGAAAGTTGGTTATCTAAAAAATTCATTACTTTGATTTCATTTATTGAAAAAAATGTCATGGTAAAATTAAAGGCAGAATTTTCTAATTTGTTTGCAGAGTGGTTTTATGCTTTGGTCTCAGATGCATTTAATGTAAAACTTGGAGATGATTTCACACCGATAATCGAACAACAGGATTATGAAATTGATTATGCTTATCTTTCAGGAGGAGAGAGAACAGCAGTATCCTTGGCGTATCGGCTTGCTTTGAATCAAGTAATAAATTCTTTCCTTAGTAAAATAAAAACGCGGGATTTGATAATTCTTGACGAACCCACAGATGGTTTTTCAGAACAGCAACTTGATAAGATGAGGGATATTTTGCAACAATTAAAAGTTAAACAACTCCTTATTGTAAGTCACGAGCAGAAAATAGAAGGCTTTGTTGAAAATATAATTAAGTTCAAGAAAGAGAATGGGGTAAGTCAGAAGGAATAATCTCCCGAAAAACTTATAAACCTCTTATTCTCCTAATTATCATAAATTCTTAAGATACTTTTGAGATGGATACCGAATTAAAGAATTCAATTTTGAAGACTGGAACCACTATACTTGGAATAGTTTGTAAAGACGGGGTTATAATGGCTTCTGATAGGCAAATAACTGCAGGAAATTTAGTGGTGGGAAAAGATTACAAAAAGACAGTTCAAATTAATGATTATTTACTTATTTCTTTTACTGGAATGGTTTCAGATGCGCAAAGAGTTCCTAAAGTTCTTGCAGCAGAATTAAAATTAAAAGAACTTCGTTCAAAATCAAGACCTTCTGTAAAACAAGCAGCAAGTTTACTTGCAAACATGAGTTATAGCGGAATAAGACAACCTTCAATGATTCCACAGCAAGCAGGATTTTTATTAGGTGGTTTTAATGAAGATGGTTCTGCAGAGTTGTATACCATTGAACCTGCTGGAAGCGTAGTGAAAGTAGAGACTTATGACGCAAATTTTGGAAGTGGGATGCCTTATGTTCTTGGACTTTTAGAAAGGCAATACAAAAAAGATTTAACATTAAAAGAAGGAATTGAATTAGCAAAAGAATCATTAAAATCTTCAACACAAAGAGATGTGGGAAGTGGGTATGGAATCGATATTTTTGCAATAACAAAAGAGGGAATTAAGAAAGTGACAGAACAAACAATTGAACCAAATTTTGTCAATGATAAAAAAAGTGAATAATTTTTTCAAATGGATATCTTAAAAAATATAACAGACCAGTTAAAAGGAGATATAACTGAAGCAAGTTTTGAAGGCGCGAACATAGTTCTCTATACAGATAATGAAAGATTCTTTAAGGAAGGAGAATCAAGAATTAAAGAAATTGTCTCACAAATAAAAAAGAGAGTGGAATTACGAGCCGACCAAAAAATCTTGCACGAACAATCACAAGTTGAAGAAGAGATAAAAAACATTGTCCCCCAAGATGCAGAGATAACAAATATCATTTTTGATGTTAATAGGAGCATAGTTTTAATTGAAGCAAAAAAACCAGGAATGGTAATTGGTAAACAAGGAAGTATTTTAGAGGAAATAAGAAAAAAAACCCTTTGGATGCCCCAGATTCAAAGAAGTCCTGCAATTAAAAGCAAAATTACAGAGAGTATTCGAGAGGTTTTGTATGCAAATAATACTTATCGAAGAAAATTTTTAAATTCAATAGGAAAGAAAATTTACAAAGGATGGAATCCAGAAAAAGTAGAAGAATGGGTTCGTTTGACTTTCTTGGGGGGGGCACGACAAGTAGGACGAAGTGCTATTTTATTGCAAACTCCTAATTCAAAAATTCTTCTTGATTGTGGGGTGGATGTTGCATCGCAAGATAAAAATAAGTTTCCTTTTCTTGATGTGGCTGAATTTGATATAAACACTCTTGATGCAGTAATCATAAGTCACGCGCACCTAGACCATGTTGGATTGTTGCCCTATTTGTATAAGATGGGTTACAAAGGTCCAGTTTACATGACCCCCCCAACACGAGATATTGCAGCACTTCTCGCATTAGATTTTATCGGCGTTGCATACAAACAAGCAGCAAAACCTTTGTTCGATTCTACAGATATTAAAGAGATGGTAAAACACAGCATCTGTTTGAACTATAATGAAGTTACCGACGTGACACCAGATGTCAGATTAACTTTTTACAATTCAGGACATGTATTGGGGGGTGCAATGGCACATTTAAACATTGGAAATGGTTTGCACAATTTCCTTTATGTTGGAGATTATAAATATGGACGCTCAAGACTTTTAGATCCAGCGATAGCAAATTTCCCAAGGATAGAATCTGTAATGACAGAATCAACGTATGGTTCTAGGAATGATATTTTTCCTCCAAGAAAAGAAGTTGAAGAAGAATTAATTGGATTGGTGAAAGAGACCATTGAGAGAGATGGAAAGGTTTTAATTCCAGAATTGGGATTGGGAAGAGCACAAGAAACAATGTTAGTTTTAGAAGATGCAATGAGAACAGGTAAATTAGAAAAGACGCCAATTTATATTGATGGGATGATTTGGGACATTAATGCAATTCACACAGCTTATCCAGATTTTTTAAGTAGCAAAATCCGAGATGACATTTTTCAAAATAATAATCCTTTTGTATCTGAAATTTTTTCAAGAGTTGGCTCTCCACAAGAAAGAAAAAATGTAATCGAAGGAGGCCCATGTATTGTTCTTGCAACTTCTGGTATGTTGGTGGGGGGAGCATCAGTAGAATATTTCCGAGAATTCGCAGGTAATGAAAAAAATGCAATAATTTTTGCGTGTTATCAAGGCGTTGGAAGTTTAGGACGACAAGTGCAAGAGGGAGCAAGCACAACAAGAATGATGGTTGATGGTAGAGAAGAAACAGTTAAAATTAATATGTCTGTGAATACAGTCGCAGGATTCAGTGCACACTCGGGCAGAAATGAAATTTTATCTTTCTTCAATAATATAAGCCCTCGACCAAAAAGAATTATAATTAATCACGGTGAAGTTTCAAAATCATTAGATTTGGCTTCATCTCTTTACAAGCTTAATCACGTCGAGACAAATGTCCCAAGAATTCTTGAAACTCTAAGATTGAGGTAGTTAGAGAAATGTTTAAATATGCTTTTTCCTTGATTTAGTTATGAAGAAAAAGAGGGCATTTTCTTATATAGCTGTTGGATTATTAGTTTTACTCTTTGGAACTTTTGTAGTGGCTACTGCTGTGGATTATGAAACCGCTTGGCATAACCCTGATGAAATTTTTATTACAATTGGACCACAAATTATGACATTACAAGAAGCTATCATCACAGACGCTTTTACTAATGGACCAGCTATTGGATATGAGTATACAGCAATAATTCCTAATCCTAGTCACATTGCAGATGATGTTTTAATTACCGTTAATGGTTTTACCATGACCTTACAAGACGCAGTGAGTAATGATGTTTTTACATTAGGAGCCACACAAGACTATACAACTTCATCAATTGGAACACATTCTGCTTCATCAATAGAAGTAGAGATTGATGGAGTGGATAGGGCGTTACAAGATGCTTTTACTTTATCTACTTCTGCACTTTGTGTGCCAGATTGTTCCTGTGCATCTGCTAAATGTACAACTTCTTCTTGTCAAGACCCTAATTGTGAGGCTACTTGTCAAGGGACAATTCAACCAGCTATTGCATGTCCAACAGGAGATGAATGTGGTACTTGGACAGATGGTTGTGGGAATGTTATCTCTTGTGGAAGTTGTGGAACTGGAGAAGTATGTAATCCGAATACAAATCTTTGTGATTGGGCGTGTAGTCCTGGAACAAGTAGATATTTCAATTGTGCTACTGATCATAATACTGCCTGTAAAACATATTCTACTCAAGTTGTTGATGTGTGTAGTGCTACAGGACAATGGACATTAGATTGTGCAACAGATGTAACTCCAACTTATGTAACAAGGGGAACAACTTGTGATGAGCCATATGCTTGGATTGTTGAGACAATAGCTTACGAAACTACCTGTGCTGATGGGGAATGTGCTTGTGATGGCGCAGGAATTTGTGAAGGATACTCTGAAAATGGATGCGACTCTTGTCCATTTGGATGGGAGTTAGGGGATAGTCCTGTAAATTCTTATAAGTTCTATAATTGTATTAACCCAGATGGAGCAAATCCTATATGTGAATCATATAAATGTAATGGGATATATGTATTGGGTTGTTGGGTGGACTGGACATTCACTTCTTATGATTGGACAATAACACCAGCATAGTTTAAAACTTTAAAAACTCTTTTTGTTTATTGTTAATATGAAACATACAATAAAAATAACTTCTATATTATTGTTAATGTTTTTGTTAACTCAATTAATTGGGCTTTATGTCGTCGACAATTATTCTACAACGCGAATAGAAAATGGAGTAGTCGTTAATGCATCTGCACAACCTCTTCCCTATGGACTTGAAACCCCAGAGGTTGAAGAACCTGCAGATTATCAAAGTTTATTTTATGTAGTTATATTTGCATTTATTTTCGCAATAATTATAATTTTCTTTCTCACTAAATTCAAAGCAGCATTTATTTTAAGAGCGTGGTTCTTTTTAGTAATCACTCTTGCGTTGAGCCTAACTTTTAATTCTTTTTTTCATATTAATCATTCAGAGTGGATTGCTTTAGCAATTGCATTACCTTTAACTTATTTAAAAATTTTTAAAAGAAATTTTATTGTTCACAATGCCACCGAACTTTTAATCTACCCCGGGATAGCTGCGGTTTTTGTTCCAATATTAAATTTTTGGACAATATTAGCATTACTTGTTTTAATCTCAATTTATGATATGTGGGCTGTTTGGCGCTCAGGGATTATGCAAAAGATGGCGAAGTACCAAATTAATCAATTGAAAATTTTCTCTGGTTTTTTCGTGCCATATATGTCAAAGAAATTAAGAAAGAAAATTAAAAAAATGAAAAAATCAAAATCTAAAAAGAAAGTGAAAGTTAATATGGCTCTTCTTGGTGGAGGCGATGTCATTTTCCCTTTAATCACCGCAGGAGTCATCTTGAAAACCAGAGTTGCTTTGCCATTTGGTTTGCATGAATTTGTTGGTGGGCTTGGACCTGCTTTATTTGTGATTGGAGGAGCAATGCTCGGATTGGGTTACTTATTCTTTTTCTCAAAGAAAAAGAAATTTTATCCTGCAATGCCATTCATAACCTTGGGAATTCTTCTTGGATTGATTCTGTCTTATTTAATCCTTTGATTGTGTGTTATGAAACTTACAAGCTTGTTCTAAACTTTCCTCGGTATTTGGTTCAATTGCTGCATGGTAAATTGGAACTTTGGAGTTTTTACGAATCATCACCCTTACAAGTCCTTCAGGACCATAACTTCCACTTTGGTGAGGATTTAATATAAAATAACCCTCTTTCACTCCAGTTAATTTTCCTCCAAAAGTTGTTCCCATCGGCGTATAGATCAAAACATATTTTCCAATATATTCATCAAAAATTCCTTCTTGTTTTAGCAAACTAAATTCATCCATCTACATTTCTCCCAATAATTCTTTTTAAAACTTTCTAATTGTTCTCACTCACCGAAAGTAACAAACCATAAGATTTATAAAAGAATATCCTATAAGAATTTTATGAAACAAATAGAAATAAAAGTAGCTTCTTTAGAAGAAAAAGAAGCAATTCTTTTAGAAGGGAGTCAAGAATTCAATTTAGAATTGGGGACATACGATTTACTTAAAAGAGATTATGAAAAAAATTTAGACAAAATCGAATCAGATAAAAATGTTTTATTTAAAATAGCAGATAGATTGGTTGACATTCCTCGAGAAAGACTTTCCCCAGAAATGAGTCTTTTGTATGACCAATTACTCGATTTTTTTGGCACTAAATCAGATTATTTATAAAATGTTAGTAAAACAAGAATTAATCAATAAAATCAAAGACTATTTTGATTTGAATGTCTATGAGACAAAGGTTTGGTTAGCTTTGATTTCAAAAGGAGTAGCTTCTGCTGGGGAGATAGCGAGCATATCAAGAGTTCCTAGAAGCAGAGCATATGATGTTTTAGAAAGTTTAGAAAAAAAAGGATTCGCAGTTGTGAAGATAGGAAAACCAGTGAAATATTTTGGAGTTAAACCAAAGATAATTCTTGAAAGATTAAGAAATAGAGTAAAGAAAGATGCAGAGGAAAAGATAAACACACTTTCAAAAATTAAAGACACAGATGAATTTACACAACTTGAAGCACTTTACAATGGTGGGATAATTCCTGTTAAAAAAGAAGATTTGTCGGCATCATTAAAAGGCAAGTCTACAATCACTAATTTTTTGAAAGAGATTATAAGAGAAACAGCGAAAGAAGTTATAATTTGTACAAATGCAGAAGAGATTAAATCAAAGGCCAAACTTTTTCGCCAAACTTTTGAAACATTAAAAAAGTCTAATATTAAAATAAAAATCGCTCTTTCTGGTGACGATTCTTTAATTAAAGAAATAGAAAAAGTTTTTTCAATGAAAATCAAAAAGATAAATATTGACACAAAATTCTTTATCATTGATAGAAAAGAGATTTTGTTTTATTTATCTAAAGAAGAATCAGAAAAAGAAGATATTGCTATCTGGCTTAATTCTGAATTTTTTGCAGAAGCCTTTGCTTCTTTGTTTGAAAAAGCAACAGGAATCAAGAGATAAAATTCAACTCCTCAATCCCCATTTCTTTCATTCGTTTATGATTTTTAACTTTCCATTTCCCAAGAAATTCTTTTAATCCAAAATCAACTTTCTTTTTTGAATAAATTCTCCCTTTTTTAACAAAAGTTTTCTTATGTCTCTTCTTGAACTGAGCCACATTTTTTTTATCTTTAATGCTCGGACCAGTAAGCAAAATTTCTTTTTTAGCTTGAGCAGAAAAGAAATACTTCGCAGATTTTTCTCCCCCATAATCAAATTCCTCTTTTTTAACATCAAAAAATTTCCTTAATTCTTGAATTAAGTGTCTTTGGAATTTTAAGAGTTTACTCCCCGCGATATCTCCTGCTTGTCTAGTTGTTTTAGCTTCAATTAAAATAGTATCAAGTTTTTTCCTGTGAGCATCTAAGAGTAATACGCCAAAGTCAATTTTCTTTAATTCAAATGCTTTTGGAGAGGGATGATTCAAAAATTGTTTGCAAATTTTCTGAAAATTTTTAAACGTTTCATCTGACAATGCAGCAGCAGCATTTCTTTGTTTGTAAGTAGGATCAATTAAAATTATCGGAGAACCTAATTTAGAACTGTTCAAATCCATTAAGACAGATTGTTTATTCTTATGCAATTTTTCTATATCTATTACTGTTTTATCTTCTATCTTACTCATCGCACGAATAAACTTTAAGAAACTTTTATAATGGTAAACCAATAACTCAAGAGCATAGCCAGAAAAACCATTAATGTAAGACTCTGCGCCATAACATCTATTCGCATAGCAAAAAACTTTGGCTAATTTTATTTCATCTAAGATGCTTTTGGGTCTCACTTTTTTTCTTATGTATTTAACATGAGAATAAGACAAATCTGTAATATTTTCTGCGTCTTTAGGTTTTCCGACTTTTTTCACTGGGATTATTTCAAATAATAAATCTTTTGTTATCTTTACTTGAAAATAATCTCTTGAACCATGAACTGTCTTGAAGTCAAATCCCTTTAACGCTTTTTTGGTTAAGGCAGAAATGTCTTTTTTATTTCCTTTATGTCTAAGGAAAATATCAATATCATATTCTTTTTTCTTAATCATGGTGTCCTTTGCATAACTTCCCCCAAGGAAAATTTCTGCATCCACCCCAAGTTTTTTTAATTTCTTTTCAAATTTATCCAAGAATTCTTTTAATGATTTTTTTATTAATTCTAAATATTCTGCAGGAGGACCTGCTTCTTCTAATGCCCCTTTTAATACAGAAGTAATTGTTTGCTTCATAACCAAATTAATTCAATAATACTTATAAATTATTGCAATTATTTTTCATCAGGTTTTCTAATTTCTTTCAATTCAGAAATATCTTTCTTTAAGGTTGTTGCTAAATCAATTATATATTTTCCTTCTTCAAGCTTATAGACAAGCGGAGCATCCTTTCTGAAGAGATTAGCTAAATCAATTTCAAACTTTCCAGAACCAGTCACTCGCACAGATTCTATATCTAAAATTACTGGAGTGTCTTCTTCAATAATTCCTGCCATTTCCCGAATGTCTTTCTCAATTTTCTTTTTATCTTCTTCAGGAATTTCAATAGGGTTATTTTTTACCTTTTCAATTTGTTCATCTTTAAGATAAAAGAAAAAATGATTTCCACAATTACTACACCCCTCAATTAATTCTTTGCTTCCGAGTGGAATTATTTTTTTACAATGTACGCATTGGTGTGGCATTTTTTGATTTAGCTATTTTTTTGTATTTATTCGAATCAAAGGATGACATTAGCATTTTTGGTCTTACTACTTTTTATTTTATTTATCCGAGACCAAGGAGGTCATTGGCATTTTCTAATAAAACAGAAGAAGTTAATAAATTTATCTGCTTAAAAGTAGCTCTATTTTTTTTGGATTCTTTTTTATGTCTTTTACAATTGTTGCAGGGCCAATTATTGTTACTGCTCCCAAATCCCCACCAAGAAGAGCTTTTGCTATCCCCTTGCCAATCTTTTTAAAAAAATTTAGCTTTTCGTCTCCAGAAATAACAGCAAGTTCAATTCCTTTAAAATTTTTTAAATGTCCAATCATTGCCATAGTATCGCCAATAAGTCTCGCTTCTTCTTCTGCGCGCAATCTTCCTTGTAGAATTAAAATATTATTTCCTAAAATAATTCCCAATATTTTTTTTATTCTCTCGTTGCTATCTTGGTCTTTTATTTCAGAATATGGAAGAAATTGAATTGAGAATCCTTTTAACTTCCCTAGTTTTTCACCCCTCTTTTTCTTACTCATTTTAATTAAAACAAATCACGCTTTTTAACTTTTACTAAACCTTTTTTGATAATTTAAATATAGACTCGTAAAACTCTTCTAAATTTTTCCCGTACTTTGCACTAATACCAATTGTATCATATTCAGGGAATGCAGATTCTATTTTTTTCAAATCTGCTTTTCGCAAATCGATTTTATTCGCTACAATTAAAACAGGAATTTTTTTCGCTACGAGGTTACCAATGATGGTGATATTCACTTGGTTGTAAGGGTTCTCTGTCGCGTCTAAAACCACAACCACCATATCCATATCATCAAGCCATTTTATTGATTCAATAACCCCTTGTGTAGCTTCTTTAGCTCTTTCTTTCGCAGCCTTCTTTTTTACTTTATATTTTAAGAAATCTTCATAATCTATTCGTGTTGCAATTCCAGGCGTGTCTATCATTTTGAAAACCATCTTCTTTCCTTTGTATTCTATCTCAACTTTCTCTTTGAATTGCACAGTTCTAGTTTCATGAGGAACCTTACTTACAGAACCAATTTCTTCACCAGTAAAATCTTTACAAATTCTATTTGCTAAACTTGTCTTTCCAGCATTTGGTGGGCCATAAAAACCAAGTTTTATCTCTCCCTTTGCTTTGAACATGCTGGAAAAAATTCTTTTAAAGAAATTTTTAAAAATTTTAATCCCCATATATTAAATGTGTTCTGTTTATTTATAAAGATTTCAGTAATAAAAGCTATAAATTATAATCCTTTCTTAGGTTGTTTATTACTGTTGTTTCGTTTGAATTTTAGCAACTTTGTTTTCTGAGGCATTTTGCCTTGAGGCATATTTTTTACTCCTTCCTTCTTTTTTGTGAAGGGAAGCTTGGGCATACCTATTCTTTTTCCAGAATATTTCTTTAAAGCGTATTTTGACTGTTCAGAACTCCAACCAGATTTTCTAAGCTGAGACCGAATATTCCCTTCCTTTACTCCTCTCTTCTTAGAATTTTTAATCCAATTAAATAGATTATACAAATGATTCTTATTCTTAAACAGATAATTCTCATATCTTTTTTTGTACCATGCATTAAGAATTATCCAAAAAGTTATCCCCACTATTATTAATAATAGCATAATTAAAGAGAATAAAACCCATTTTTTTAGTTCTCCAGAATCATTCACAGGACTTAAATCAATATCTGTCAAAGAAAGCTCGCTTATAGCAGGAGAGACAAAAAGAGGGAGAGTAAGAAAGTCTACATCTTCTGTTGTTGCAAAGACAATTTTTTTAGATTCTCCTACAATTGGAATATAAAAATAACCAGAAACTTCTTCTTCAGAATAATCTTCTGCAAAAGTTAATCCTTCAATTTTTTTTATCACAATATATGGCTCTTCTTCACACCTTTCTTTTTTAGTAACTATAACTTCAAAAGTATTTAACAAATTTTCCTCATAGGTTTCAAACGTCGCAGTAATTGTATTGTGTGTGAGGGTGGTATCTATATTCTGAACGCTCCAACCCAAAACCGCACTAGCATATCTTTCTTTTTTTGAAGATTCATAAGTCTCACTAGTGATACTCGCTAAAGCATCTACATTGATATTTGTTTTATCTGCAAAGAAAAGCAAATCATTCGTAGCAAGACTTAAAGAAACACTTTTTGGAAGATTCATTTCAATCAAATCCTGCAAGATTATTTGATAATCTGCTTCTGTTGTAGCAGTTTTCTCTGCATTTTCTGCTGCAATCAAGGTTGTTTCAATAGTATCTAAGTTTAGTGCTTTTTCTAAACTATTTCTCTCAAACAAAGAAAAACTTTTTATCTGATTTTTAAGGGTATCTAAATTAGTTCTTTTCTCTTGCAAAAGGTCTCTCATAACTATAGAAGCAGAGCCTACTGTAATCGTAAAATTCTTAGTTGCACTTTTATTTACTGTATCTTTTACAGTTACCTCAAGGGCATAAGTACCAAGAGTATTGTAAGTATAAGTTATTTTATTTGTTGTTGTGGTATCTGTATGCCCATCACCAAAGTCCCATTCATATGATTCAATCTGAGTATCAGAATCAACATTCACTGTAAAGGGTGTAGGATATGCAACAGCAGTAGATGAAGGAATCAAGGAAAGTATAATCGGAACTTTTTCAATAGTTATTTCTTCTGAAAAAAGTTCTTTTCCATCAAATTCTAAACGAAGAGTGTAATCATCATATTCTATTGGAACAGTGAATCCTGCTGTATCCAAGGATAATTGCTGTTCGGTTGCAGTAATTGTTGCGGGAGTTTCTGCTAAATTGTAAAGTTTATTTGCATCAACATTTATTGAATCGTGGCTGTATTTAATAAGTGCATTAGAGAGATGAATGGTTTGGGCGTCAACAAATGAAGTAATTTTTAGAGGGATAATACACCCTTCGGCTGGACAATCATTATAATATATATATTCAACATAATCCTTAACATAGCCATCTATGCCTTGAACTTCGGTTTCATTTAAAGTAAAACTTTCCACCTTAACATACTCTCCCGGTTCCATGAAGATTTCAAAATCAATAGTATATCCTCCTTTAAAGTTCCCTGCAAAACCACAAAAATTATTATCTTCGGTGTTTATTTCATAAGAAGCATATCCTTCAATTTTACTAATACAGACAAAATACTCTTTTTCCTCATTAACACTAAAATTCTTTTTGGTTTCTGAATCAAAGGCTATGCAACCATATTCTCCCCCAACCGAAACAGAGAACTCGCAAAATCCATATTCGCCCCCATCCATGCTTTCAATATTCATTTTGAAAGTTGCGTCTCCTGTTCCTATTAATTTAGCACCAAGTTTAACATTTGGTGCGGCAGGGACAGTTATTCTTTCACAATATTCTGTTGAAGTAATAGTGGCTCTTGCATCCCCAGAAGTATAACATCCAAAATCTTGTTCTCCAAAATTTCCTGAAGCTGTATGCACTTGCCATACATCTTCTTCATTGTTTAATACATCTATTTTTAATTGAGGAGAATAAGAAGCTCCAGCACTACTCGTTATATCTATTGAGAAATCAGAAATATCTGAGATGCTCACCCCTTCAAATTTGAAACCAAGAAGAGCAGACTCACCATTATCTAAAATTAAATCTTTTGTAGAACTTTCCTCTGTTGCTTCATAATTTGAAGAACAAGGTGCTGGACAATCATAGAGAAAACTCGTATCTGCCTTTACTAATTTTAAAAGAGAGATTGTGCTCGTTTTCCCATCAACAGAACTTTCAAATAAACTGGCTGCAGATTCTTCTGTAAAACCTATCTCCACCCAACCACTTAATGTTTCTCTTGGGCCATATTCAGTTTCGATTGAATGGTCTACAAAAGTATATGTTGCTGAGATTATTCCAATCAATAAAATTATCAACACAAAAACAAAATAGCCTCTTTTCATAACCAGTAATAGGTTTTTTATTTTATAAAGTTATTTCTTCCGTCGTTTTCCAGAACTCTTTTTTGAATTTTTCTTTTGCTTTTTTTTAATCCAGAAAAAGTAAATCAAAGCAATTAATGCTACTGCAAGAATTAAACCATAAACATTGTCAATAGGTAATTGTACTTGTGCCGGACATTCTACTGTGCTTCCTTCTCCCCCGGCTAAACAAACTTCTTTTGCAGTACCACCACCTAAACCTTCCCAAGTTCCATTCCAAGAATAAATAAATAATCCCACCGGCTCTTCCTCACATTCGCTTGTTACTTCTTGCAGGATAGTACATGTTCCAGCAACTTCTCCACCAGTACATAAAGAGGTATCAAATTGACAAAGGTCTGAACAACCTAAATTTCCATCATTTGTGAAACCATCAAAATCTTCACAGGTAGAAGCACCTATTCCACTGTCACAATTTTCTCCAATATTAATTACTTCATCTCCACAGATTCCTTCTGTTATATCAGAACAACCAGAATAATCTATTTGGCAATTTACACAGGTCACTATCCCTGTTCCTAATCCTTCACCTTCGCAAGTTTGTTGAACATCTGAATCTGTTTCACAAGTTTCTTCTCCATCAATAATTTCATTACCACATTCTTCAGGGGGTGAGAAAGATGCAAAACAATTTTCTGTTTCATCATTCCAAGAGCAAAAACAATTAAATTCATCACAATACTCTCCATCTGTTTTTCCTACATCACAAAGCCCAGAATCTGAATTACAATCACTCTCACTATCATAACCTGCACAAGTAACAAAGTTACAATCTAAAATTTCAGGTGTAACTTCTAATAATAAGTTTTCTCCTCCAACTTCTATGGTTTCTATAGGAGAACTTTCAACAACTGTCGCTATAAAATAATATTCTGGATTTCCTTGGAACCATCCATCCTCTATCCATTCTGTTGTCCATACGCCTTTTGTTCCGAATGGAACTGGGTCAAGTGTTGCCATGCTTTCTCCATCATTTTCAAGAATCTCTAATGAAATTTGTTCATCAAAACAAGCATTTGAACCCTCCACAACTAAATAAACCTGGCGTCCAGTATCTACTGGATTTTCTTCTTCAGTTAATTGAGATGAATCAGTTTCATATAAACTCCAGTATGCCTTTGTTAATTCACAATCTAAAAATTGATGAGTTAAGCTAGAACAACAGATGCTATTTAGGGGATATGTTCCCATCTCTCCCAGGTGTGCGTTTGTAGAAGAAGATAATGAAAGCATATCCAAGGGATAAAGTCCTTCTGTAGCAGCATCACAATTTCCTGCAATTGTTGTATCAACATTGTTACATACTAAATCTTCATAACAGATATCAAACTCGGATGAAAATAGTGTTGATGAGGGAATTTCAGCATGAGCATTTGTAGACGCAGAAAGTCCAATTATTTTATTTAAACTTGTACAAGTAGTGCTCCCATATCCATCAGACGGGAAATCACAACATAAAACAGATTCATAATTTTCTTCACTTGCATTTTCTCCGTGCGCATTAGTTTCTGCAGAAACTCCCATCACAATTGTGTTAGGATAAACACACTCCTCCCTTGCCACAATCCCACAACCTGCTGCAGAGATAAAACTGATTAAAAAAAGAAATAATATTGGAATTACTAATAATACACACGCTCTTTTTTGCATATATCTTTTAATGAATTCTATTTTATAAATATTCTCTTTATGATTTTTATTTTGTTAATTCTTTAATTTATTTTGTTAAAATTTTAGAACCTTTATTTGTTACTATCAGGTAATGGTAAGTTTTATAAATAAAATCTACCTTATTAAAACACATAAAATGAATTTAATTGATAGATTAAAAACAGGTGCAAAAAAAGCAGTTCTTGTAGCCACCGCTGTATCCACTTTGGGGTTTGGGAGTTGTAGGCTTTGCAATAATTATCCCCCAGTAATTGAATCTACTCCTGTAACAGAAGTTAATGAAGGGGAAACTTATGGATATCAAGTTGAAGCAAGTGACGCCGACGGAGATGTTTTAGAATATGAATTAAATGGATTTCCAGAAGGATTTACAATTTCTGATAGTGGATTAATTCAAGGTACTGCCCCCCTTGTTGATTCAGATAAAGGGTATTCTGCAGAAATCAAAGTTTCTGATGGAAGAGAAGAAGAAACACAAGAATATGATTTGCTTGTTAAGAATCAAGAACCAGCCCCGATTAATTATAATCCATATGTTGATTTGTCTGCGGTAGATGCGAATTTATTGGAAGAAGCAGAAAGAATAATTTACCTCCCAGAGCCAATCGACCCAAACACAGAAGATAATCCTGTTCCATACATTAGTGCTATAAGTTTGGATGGAAAAGTTGTACCGACATTAAATGGAAATCAACTAACAATAAAAGGGAACAAAGATGAGATAGGTACTTATCAAGTTGAATTAGAATTTGGAACTAGCGCAGGAGGAACTTTTACAAAAACTCTTGAAGGAATGATTACAGACCTCCCAGATATTTCAGGGCAATTGCAAGATAACGAAACAGATTCTGAGCAAGCAGGGCTAGTTAAGATATATAGAAATTTAGAAGACACAAATCCTTATTTTGTAGAAGTTGATTCTTTAGGAGATTTTAATATCCAATTAGATGAATCTCTTTCAGAAATTATTCTTCAAGCAAGAATGGGGTCAGAAGGAAATTGGCAAAGTTATGTTCGGACACGTTCTTTAGATGGAACACAAGATTTAGATGTTGGAGCTGTTAGGGTTGTGCCTTATGATAATTCGAGTAGCAATTATGATAATACTGTTTTAGGTTATTCTTCCCATTCAGGTCAATTTTCACTTGAAACATTCAAAACATTTATGGAAGAAACAAATTTTGACTCTCAAATAAATGGGCAATTTCCTGAGTATATTGGTCTTACAAAATGGAATTTTGGAGAACTTCCAGATACTAATGCTCATCCAATTTTTAAAGGGATAAAAATTGTAGAATCTTATGAAGGAGTTCCATTCTTAGACCCCGATGAAATTAAAACAATACTTGAAACTAGTGATTATCCAAAATCTAATCAAATAGATATAGAAGTTATATCCGAAGCAAATATTCCCTCATCTTATATTGGATGGGGTATTATCTTTCCATCTCTTGCTCCAGGAAACAATCCTACTGCGACAGGAGCAACAGCAACATATGATTCATTATATACCGATGGATACATAGAATGCTTTAAAGTAGATATTAAGCCAAGTTTTCTCCTATTAGAGATGGTAACCTTACACGAAACATTTGGGCATGGAATGGTGTATATGGAGCACACCACTACTTTGGGTCCAGATGAATCCATCATAAATGCAGGAACCTCTTGTTTAGATTTTACTCCGGTAGATGTTAAAGGAAGTTATATTGTGGACGAACCAAATTATTTGGGAATGGAACAATCAAAAGACATACTCGGCCTAAATTGGTTAGATGATTAATCTTATATAGTTCTTTTCTTTTTAAGAATAAAAGAAGATGGTCTATCCAAAACTTGCTAGTTATATAAAATCTCAGTTAGCAAAAGGGATTTCTACTGAAAAGATTAAGCAAAATTTATTGAGAAAGGGATGGTCAAAGAAAGATATAAACCAAGCCTTAAAATTTTCTTTAAACAAAAAAGGGTTTGATAAAGAATTAAAAAAACCACAGAGAAGATGGTTTATCCTAGGAGGGATAAGTATAATTTTAATAATTGCTATTTTAATTTTATTTTTTTCCATCAAAAATGAAAGAGCTTCTAACCCTTCAGAATTAGGGGAAAGCAATCTTCCGTCGCAAATCGCTTCATCTTCAATTATAGATTGTGAGGAAGATATGGGTTGTTTTATTAGTGCTTCAGAAAATTGTGAACTCTCAAAAGTTACATTTGCATCAACACTAGACTTGTTAGGAATGATGATGACAAGCACGATATTTTATGAGATTAAAGAAAAAGAAGGAGAGAAATGTGTATTATATTTAAGGGCTGAAAAATATGAGATGTCTTTTAGTGAGGAAGCAGTTCAACAAATGCTAGGGGCAGGAGTTACACAAGAAGAAATCCAACAACAAGTAGAAGAAACAAATAAAGAATATCTTGATCCTTTCGAGGGAAAAGAGGGCCTCTGTACCTTTAATCCAGCAGAAGATTTAACAGAATTGTTAATAAAATTTAAATCTGGAACTTCCTCTTCCCATTGTAGTTTGACAGAGGGATGTACAACTGATTGGGATGTTGCAGAATGCGGGGGGGAAATGTTTGAAACAGAAAATGTTTCTTTAGATGTTTGAGAATAAATTCTAGGTAATTAATTTTACCCCTTAATAACAATCAGCGGTTTCATTCGTGCAACCTTCTTGCTTATTCCTAAATCGTCAACAACTTTAACGACTTCGTCAATATCTTTGTAAACTTGCGGGGCTTCTGTTGCAATTGCTCTCCAGCTCCCAGATTTAACTTCAATGCCTTTTTTGTGGAGTTCTTTTTGAATTTTTTCTCCATTTATTGTTTTCAATGCTACACTTCGACTTGAAACCCGTCCAGCCCCATGAACAGTAGAGCCAAAAGTTAATTCTTCTGCTTTTTTTGTTCCAACTAAAACATAAGAAGAAGTTCCCATACTTCCTGGAATTAAAACTGGTTGTCCAACTTTTCTATATGCAACTGGAACTTCTTTTCTGCCTGGCCCAAAACTCCGAGTTGCACCTTTT
>CAYUEW010000009.1:0-24750 GCA_964444095.1 Candidatus Woesearchaeota archaeon
TTATCGATACTCTCTTCTCGAGCATAGATATTATTTGATTATTCTTCTTTGTTTATCGATACTCTCGCCAAGTGTGTTCGCACTTTGTGCATTTGAAGAATTTGGTTTCTGCTTCGTCGCCTGAACGTGTTTGGACTGTCCAGAAATATGCTTGGTCGTTTCCACATTCTGAACACTTTTCTTTTATTATTGGAGAAACTTGCATGTTTTTTTTCACGACTGCAATTTCTGTTTTTTCTCCTATTTTTTCACAAGTAGTTAATTCGATTTTATTTTTTGCGACGTAATTGCATCTTGCACAAGCATTTTTCTTTCCTTTATTGATTAAAACTGCTCCGCATTTAGGACAGAATTCCATTGTGACCTCCAACCATTTTTACTTTTGTTTGATTTCATTTAAAAACCTTTCTTAATTTTCTTGGCATATTCCTTTTTCAGATTCTGTTCTTAAATGTTCAAAAAATATTAATTTTCCCCAGCCGAGATAGGGGACGATTCGGAATGCGGCTTTTCCTACGATTTGTTCTGCTTTTATTTCTCTTTCATCGACGCCTAAAACATTATTCGCAGGGTTTAAACTTTGGGCATTGTTATCTCCAATTGTTGTGAAAATTAATTCTCCATCCTTTTCTTCAATATTGATTATTCTATGAATGACTGGCACACCGCGTGTTCCAGAATTAAATGCAATAATGTTCCCAATTTGTAGATTTTCTGGTTTTGCACCAATTAAAAAGATGATGTCTCCTTTTGTGAATCCTCGTCGGAATTTGCTTAAAAATCCTCCTTCAAAATCTTCTTTTGAAATCCCTAATGCTTCATATTTGTTATCATGTTGTTCCCACCAATTATCATAAACCGAGAAGACGGTTCCTTCATGATGCATACTGCAGGATTCAACAATTGCGAGAGGTAATGCAGTGCCTGTGATTAAACTTAAGCCAGGGAAAAAAATAAATTTTATGAATATAAACAAAAAGATGAGCGAGAAAATCCAACCTTTCGCACTATTGTCTTTCCATAAGAGAAACCAGAATTTCTTAAAGAATTTTCTTACACCTTCCCCTTTTTTACTCATTAGAATATTTAATCAAGAGTGTTTTTAAAATGTTGGTTGTTATTTTTTCAAATCTAAAAATCACCATAACATTTAAATAGTATCTATTCTGATGTATATACGAAGTGTATACACACCTCTTTTCAACCCCGGTCACATTCTAACCAATGTGGCCATTTATACTATGACAGATATATTCGACAACGAAATTTTGTGTAAGAAATGCAACGTCAAAATGCAGAAAGCAAAAGCAGTAAAAAATGGTTTTGTCCTTAGGCTTATGGTGTGTCCAAAATGCCACGCGAAAATCGTTCATCCACTTGACGAGCAAGAATACCACAAGTTTATAAATTTAAAAAATAAAACTTTTCATGTAAAAATGAGACTTGTTGGAAATAGTTATGCTGTTTCAATTCCAAAAGAAATAGTTTCCTTTCTGAACGAGCAAGAAAAAGTAATGAACAATATGGTAAAATTATGTTTAGACGACATCGGAAGATTGTCTGTAAATTTTAGGGAGGAGTTAGAAGACAATGGCGAATAAATCAATCAAATTGAAAGTTGTTGAAGCATTGCAAGACGATGCGTATAAAGGAATCGCGCGAATAGATGCAGAGATAATGCGAGATTTGGGAATTAACAGGGGAGACGCTATTTTAATTAAAGGTAATCGAGAAACTGTTGCAATTGCTGACAGAGCTTACCCGGCAGATGTTGGTGAAGGAATTATTCGAATAGATGGTATCTTGAGACGAAATTCTAAAACTGGAATTGGTGAAGTTGTTTCTGTTGTAAAAGCAGAAGTTAAAGAAGCAAAGAAAATAATTATTGCTCCGGCACAAAAAGGAATTATGGTTCATGGTGACCCAGAAGGTTTGAAAAAAGGATTGCTCGGACGAACTGTTTTGAAGGGAGATATTGTTGTTTTAGGTGGAGTTCAAAGAAGAAAAGATTTGATGTCTGAAGAGTTTGGAGACATGAATGATGTTTTTGGGAATTTAAACGAAATTCTTGGAGGCATGGGTTTTGGAAATCTCGGGGGGACCATCACGCAGATAAGATTTGTTGTTGTGTCTGCAAATCCGAACCAGCCTTGTTATATTTCTGAAAATACAGAAGTAATTCTAAATCCAAAAGCTGTTGAAATCAGCGATGAAAAATTTCCAGAAATTACTTATGAAGATATTGGTGGTTTGAATGAAGGGATAAAGAAGATTCGGGAAATGGTAGAAATACCATTGAAGCACCCTGAAATTTTCGAGAGATTGGGAGTTCAACCGCCGAAAGGAATTTTGTTGCATGGGCCTCCTGGAACAGGTAAAACTTTATTGGCGAAAGCAGTTGCGAATGAATCAGAAGCGAACTTTATTTTATTGAACGGACCAGAAATTATGAGTAAATTTTACGGAGAGAGTGAGAAAAAGATTAGAACTATTTTTGAAGATGCAGAGAAGACTGCGCCCTCAATTATTTTTATTGATGAAATTGATGCTATTGCTCCGAAGCGAGAAGAAGTTACAGGCGAAGTTGAGCGGAGAGTAGTTAGCCAACTTTTGACAATGATGGACGGTTTGAAAGGAAGAGGAAAAGTTATTGTTATTGGTGCAACAAATCGAGTTAATGCTCTTGACCCTGCGTTGAGGCGACCTGGAAGATTTGATAGAGAATTAGAAATTAATGTTCCTGGAACAACTGGGCGACTTGCAATTCTTAAGATTCATACGAGAGGAATGCCTTTGGATAAAAATGTTAATTTGGACGAGCTTGCAGGTTTGACTCATGGATTTGTTGGCGCAGATTTGGAAGCGTTGGCGAAAGAAGCTGCGATGAATGTTTTGAGAAAATTATTCCCTAAGATGGAGCTTGATAGTGAAGAACAAATTCCTAAAGAAGTTTTAGAGCAGTTGATTGTAAAGCAAGAAAATTTTATGGAAGCATTGAAAATTGTGCGACCTTCTGCAATGAGGGAAGTTTTTGTTGAAGCGCCGAATGTTGATTGGAATTCTATTGGGGGATTAGGCAATATTAAGTTGGAATTAAAAGAAGCTGTTGAATGGCCGATAAAATATCCTGAGAGTTTTGAGAGAATGGGTATTCGACCTTCAAGGGGAATTTTACTTTATGGTCCTCCTGGAACAGGTAAAACCCTTTTGGCGAAAGCTGTTGCAAAAGAATCAGAAGCGAATTTTATTCAAGTTAAAGGCCCAAGTTTATTGAGTATGTGGGTTGGTAAATCTGAAGAAGGTATGAGAAAAATTTTTGAGAGAGCAAGACAGGTAGCGCCATGTGTTATTTTCTTCGATGAAATTGATTCCTTGGCTGGAAAGCGAGGAATAGATGCAGGGTCAAAAGTTACTGAGCGTGTTTTGAATCAATTGTTAGCAGAGATGGACGGGCTCGAGGAATTGAATGATGTTCTTGTTATTGGTGCGACAAATCGTCCAGATATGTTGGATCCTGCTTTATTGCGTCCAGGAAGATTTGATAGAATCTTGTTAGTGAATGCTCCTGAAGAAGAAGGAAGATTTGGAATTTTGCAAATTAAGACACAGAATACTCCTGTAGGTAACGGGAAGAAAATTTTAACTGCGAAAGAAAAGGAGAAGCTTTTGAAAGAAATTTCGAAAAAGACAGACGGTTACACAGGAGCAGATTTGGATTCAGTAGTTCGAGAAGCTGCAATGTTCGCGCTTAGAGAATCTACCAGTGCAACTCAAGTTCAAAAAGAACACTTTGAAAAAGCTTTGAAAAAAGTTAAACCAAGTATAACAGGTTCAATGATTGATACTTACAAAAAGATTGAAGAGAATTATTTGAAATCTGCAAAAGCAGCACTTCCTTTGGAAAATAGTTATTTGGGATAATTATTCTGTTGTTACAATTACACATTCTTTTTCAATAAGAATTGTATTTTCTGACTGGGCAACTTTGCTCCCTTTTAATTCTACTAATTGTGCAAAATTATGTAAGTTGCCATTATCTTCAAGTTGTCTTAAACCAAATAATGCTTTTGTACCTAGTACATTTACCACCCATCTTGAACAGAAAGGAAGAGTTTGGTATTTTTCAATTATAAATTCTAAAACATCTCTTGCAATTTCACTTCTGGGCATTTTATCATTTGTTAAAGCGTAGATTCCAGAAGGACTTCCATCATGCACTTTTCCATTTCCGTTTGTAGAGAATGGTTCTATTGCATAAAGTCCGTTTTTTAAAGGAATGTCTGTTTGGTCGTTTATGTTTGGAATAGTAAGTCCAGCGTGAAGTTCATACTGGTCCATTTCATGCCCAGATAAATTTACAATGGGAGAAAAGCCATGAGACTCAATTGTTTCCTGAACTATTTTTCCAATTCCTCCTGTGGTCGGATTGCCTTCTTTTACAAATTTAATCGCATTGTCTAAAGCTTGCTTTGAAGCTTCGATTAATTTTTTGTTTTCTTCGTTATTTTCTAAATCAATGGAAAAGGCAGTATCAGAAGTCCAGCCGTCTACATGTGCTCCAAAATCTACTTTCAAAAGTCCGTGGGCAAGGGTTTCATCATTATGCGAAGGAGTATAATGTGCTGCAATATTGTCTATGCTCAAATTTGTTGGGAATGAGGGTTCTCCTCCCAATTCTTTTATTTTGTTTTCTATTTTTTCAGCGATTTCTAATAGTGGCACGCCTTTTTTTATCAAGGGTTTGATATAAACTTTAATTTGTTTAGCTATTTCCCCTGCGAGAATTATCTTTTCTTTCTGTGTTTTGCTTTTTTTACTATCCATCTTATTAATATAAACAATAATGTGATTCCTGCATATGCTATAAATGCATAAATTCCTATCGCGAACATTACTGCAACAATGATTACGCCGAGATCATTTACAGAGTCCATTTTCACACTCCACATAATTGTCCAGAGTAGGATTAGCCCCCCAAAGATAAACCAAAGGATTTTTAGGATTTTGGATGCTATTTTCTTGTTTTTTGCTTTACTCATAGTATTCTTGTAAATGGAAATCTATTTAAATTACTTTTGGAGTGGTTTTGCATGGAAGAAATAAGGAATTCAGCGAAAATAGTGAATTTTCCAGCAGGGCAAATGAAGGGAAGTCAGGTTGGGTTATATACAAATCAAAGGAGAATTGAAGGAGAATATGAAAGAGTTCTCGCACCAATTCAGGTTAAATCTGCTGGAAGAATATCAACACTTTTACCTGCTAAAAGATCTCATGCGACTGGAGCTTTTGCTCATCCAGAAAAAGAAAGTCTAAGGGAATTACAGAGTTTATCTGCTTCTGGGAGAGTTTTAGAAACTGTGAAAGAAACTTATGTTCCTCAAAATAGCGCTTCAATTGAATCTGCAGTATACAAACCAATTGATTTTGAACCAATAAAAAAAGAAGATTTCTCAAAATTTATTTATCAAGCTGAAAGATTGGTTGAAGTAAATGGTAAGAAATATGCTATGAAAATAGAGAAAATAATTCATAGAGGAGAGGAAATCTTTTTTGGAATTATTAATAATCAACTTGCTAAATATACGATTTCTAATGAGAATGGTAAGAAAGAAATAAATTTGCAAAGCGTGGAAAAAATAAATGGCGAACAAAATAATTTTCAATATTTAGAAGAAAGAGCAATGCAAGAATTGTCTGAATTGGAAAAAAAAGCATTGCAAAAAATAAAACCAGCATATTCTGTAAATTGGCCTAATTATTCTGAGGAATATGGGCACCAAGATAGAAAAGCTTCTGGATTGTATTAAAAATCGCCGAGAGTCATTTGCTTTTTTCCTTCAATAATTTCCTTGACATTTATTCCGAAGACTTGAAAAATATTTTCTACGGCAGGAAGAATTTGTCGTTCTAAATAATATTCAATATTATATTCTCCTTTTTCTTCAGGAAGTTTTACTTTGTCTCTTACTAATTTTTTCTTTCCTTGTGTTTCAGCAATATAATACTTTATTATGTTTCCCATATCTACTGGAATTTTTTGTTCTTGCATTTTTTTTGCAGCAATGACATGGGGGGTTATTGCTTTATATTCTGAAATTGGTTTTTTAAGTTGCGTCTTAATGAGAATGTCTTTCTGAGTAATTTTCCTTTCTTTTATTTTTTTAACTATCTCTTTTAAATATTCCAAGGCTTTCTTTTCATTTCCGTCTTCTAAAATTTGTTTGATTATTTTGCTCTGAAGTTTTCTTGCAAGGTTGCACCAATCTCTTCGAACTGTTTCGAATCCCCTGATTTTTAATTTTCCATGGTAATCTATCAATGCATATTTCTTTTTTGCTCCAAATGTTCCTGTCCGTTTTGTTACCCAGATTCCTCTTTTGTAAAAATCTTCTAATTCAAGTTCCATTATGCCGGGCAATTCTGAATTCAATTTTTTTAGAAAGTTTTTAGCGTCTGTTTTGGTTTTCTTTCCTAATGAAAATGCAACACTATCTGTATCAGCATAGATTACTTTATATCCTGCTTTCTGTGTTTTTTCAATAGATTCCTTATTTAATTTTCTTACAAATGCTAAGATAGAATTGGAAGTTTCTGCAGAGAAATATCTTGCTCCGAAAAATGCGACATAACCATGGATAGATGCAGAGAGAAGTTTGAATGCGTTGCTCCTGGCTTTGGTTGATTGGCTTGGGTTTTTCTGGAATTCTTTTTTGAATTTTTTTCTTTGTTCAAATATTTCTTTTGCTAAAATGGGGAAAAAGCCAGGTTCTTTTTCAAAATAAAATTTTGTTTTTTTACCATTATATTCTATTTCTGGAGATTCGTAAGAATTTTTTTCTTTTTTCTCTAAGAGAGTTGTTTTAGATAAATTGAATGAAACAATAATACTTGTATGCATAGAAGTAAAGTCAAATATTGTTATGTTGTCGTATAAGCCAGGAGTCGGTTCGTAAACAAATGCCCCTTCAGAAGAAGGTCGCTTTTTTCTTTCGCCGATTTCGTCGTAAGTTGGTCTTTTCTCTGGAATTTCATTGAATCTTTCCAAGTTATGTAAAATATATGATTCCACCTGTTTTGATAAACCATATCGAGAAACATCAAAAACAGGTTCTTGTATAATTTTTGTGAATTCTTGCAAATCTTGCCAGATTTTTTCAAATAATTTATATGTTAGAACAGAGTCGTGTAAGTTGTATTCAAAATATTTTTCCCATTCTTCCTCTTTGATTTTTAATGAATGTTTTAATTCGAAATCTTTTTTTGAATCGCCCAAAAATTCGTGTGCAACTTCATTTAAGGACAGAGTTTCTGAATGTAGATATTGGGCGTAAGCAGTTTGTATGAATCTAAACAAATCAATATGTCCAATTCCACTAATCTTCCCAGTTGTTTTTACTCCCCGATAAAATTTTGGTTGACTATTATCTAATCCCAAACTTAGATTTACTTTATTTTTTTGCGCTCTTGCTTTTAAGTAAGGCAAATCAAATCCATCTGAAAAATAACCTGTCAAAAAATCTGGGGAGATTTCTTTCACAACCTCCACGAACCGTTCTAAAAGTTCTGCCTCGTCTTTTACATATTCTACATATATTGGTTTTTTCGGGCATTTTTTCCATGTGATTACTTTTTTGAAATTGTCTGATACTAAAGAAACCATTAAAATTTCTCCTTTCCCAATTTGCAATTCATCAACTTCAATATCAAATGCTAAGACTTTTGGTTTAATCGCTTCTTTTTTAATCGGTTTTAAGGAAGTGGGTTTTATGCATATATCTACGTCCAAAGCCATACCTATCCCCCCAAAATCTTGGGAATTATCTAAAGATTCACCTTCAATTTCATACCAACATAATGGATTTAGTTTTTTTTCTATTATGTAATGAGTGTTGAATCCCAAATCATAACCGCGCCGTTTTTCTATTTCTGGCATTCCTACATGTTCTGCAATATCATGTAAATCTTTGTAATTTGTGGCGAATATTTTTATTGCTTTTACTTTTTTACCAAGGAATTTTTTTTCGTGTAATTCTGTTTTCTCAACACATGTTTTTCTCCCTTTGAGGTCTAGTTTAATCTTTTCGATTTTTTTAGTTATTTCTTGTATTCGTTTTTCTTTTACGTTATCTTTTAGAATCGCCCAAAAATAAACTGGACAAGTGTCTACTAAACAGATTCTTTTGCCTTTGCTGTCGCGTCCAATGATTTTTGTATAATTTCTACCTTCAAAATCAAAATAATCATAGTCAATTGGAATGAAATCCGTTTTCATGTTTGAATAAAATATCTTAATTATTTAAAACTAGGGTTTTGATTGTGCTGTTAGTTTGAATTAATATATAATCCAAGAAGGTTAACATCCAGAGTGTTAAACTTAATAAAATTTCCATTAAAAAGAGGAGTTCTTAAAAAAATAAGTAAAAAATCATTTAATCAAAGATTCTCTTCACCAAAGGAATTCCAAAGATAAATGCTAAAAGTAAATACCAATACCAGTCAAGCTTTTGCACTGCTTCTAAAAATGCTGGCCATGCAGTTATCAATGTAAGAGTTGCAAAAATCGCTGCAATCTGAGCTAGTTTAACATCATACCACTTAAGCTTTTTCACATAATTTTTTGCCCAGGTAATAAGTCTCATTTTTTCACTTCCATATTTAAATATAATCACTGTTGTTTAAATATTTTCTTATTATTAATCTTTATATCAAACAAAACAATTAAAAATCTCCATGGCTATTTGTCTTTATGCCTTATGATATTACAATCGGTCGAGATAAATCTGATAAAGAAAATTTTCAAGAAAGAGGATTGGTTTTTGTTGGAAAGGGTTTTGTGAAGATGGGGCAATATACTTCTTTGAGCAATAAAATTTTGATGGATGTTGCGCGGAGTCATGTGATTTTGGTTGCAGGGAAGAGAGGTTCTGGTAAAAGTTATACTTTGGGAGTTATTACTGAAGAACTTGCGAATCTTCCAAAAGAAGTGAGTCAGAATATTGGTTCTTTGATTTTTGATACAATGGGAATTTATTGGACAATGAAATTTGAGAATGAGAAAGACAAGGCGCTTTTGCGAGAATGGAAATTAGAACCCAAGAGTTTACCTGTGAAAGTTTTTGTGCCGTTTGGGCATTTTGATTTCTATGTAGAAAAAGGAATTTCCGTAGATGAAAAATTTGCCCTTGATGTTACAGAATTATCTTCAGATGATTGGATAACTACTTTTGGATTGGATATGATAAATCCTGTTTCAGTAATGATCCAGAGAACAATTAATCAATTAAAAAATCAGCGAACTTTTGAAATAAAGGATATTGTTTTAGATTTGGAAAAAGATGAGAAAAATCCATTTGAAGTGAAGAATGCGGCGATTGGTTTGTTTGAAGCAGCAGATACTTGGGGGATTTTTGCAAAAGGAGAGGACAGCCCCACAAAAGTGAGGGATTTGGTTGTTGGAGGGAGAACGACTGTTTTGGATTTAAGTGTTTACAATTCTGTTGGTGCGTTTAATGTTCGTGCATTGGTAATAAGTTTGATTTCAAGAAAGATTTTCAAAGAGCGGATGGCAGCAAGGAAAGAGGAGGAGGTTAAAGCTGTTTCGAGTAGTCTTAGTTTTTCTTCAGAGACTGAAAAGAAAGAACATCCTTTGGTTTGGTTATTCATTGATGAAGCACATGAATTTTTACCAGCAGAAGGAAAGACTGTGGCGACAGATGCTTTGATTCAACTTTTGAGAGAAGGAAGGCAACCAGGAATTTCTGTTGTTTTGGCTACGCAACAGCCAGGGAAAATTCACACAGATGTTATGACTCAGTCTGATATTGTTATCGCACACAGAGTTACAAGCCAGCCAGACTTAGAAGCGTTGAATCATATTATGCAGAGTTATCTTTTAGATAGTATAAAAAAATACATGGATGATTTGCCTGGATTGAAAGGTTCGGCGATAATTCTTGATGATAATTCAGAAAGGATTTATCCTATGAGAATGCGTCCGAGATTTACTTGGCACGGTGGTGAAGCACCAACAGCAATTAGAAAGAAGAAGGGATTATAAAACTCTAAAATCAACTCTTACTCTAATTTTGTAAGGAGCGATTTCTCCAGCAGATTTTGTTCCAAGTATTTTTATTTTCTTTTTATTTTCTTTAGCTTCTTGTTTGATTTTTTCAACAATTAATTTAACGTCAACTTCTTTGCAAAAGTCATAATAAAAAATTCGTGTTCCTTTTTTGCTGATTTTAAACGCTTCTTTCAAAAAAGTATCTTTTAATTGTGGGCGGGGCATTACAATAACATCAAATTTTTCTTTTAATTTAGGAATAACTTTTTTAATATCCCCTGGGATTAATTCAACTTTTTCTTTAAGTTTATTTAATTCAATATTTAACTGAGCGTATTTGTTTGCTTCTCGATTTATTTCATTAGAATAAACTTTTCCTGCTTTTGAATTTTTAGCAGCTATGATTGAAAAAGGGGCTACGCCTGCGAACATCACTAAAACTTTTTCTCCTTTCTTAATCTTTGATGCAATTTCTTTTCGTTCATTACTTAGCCGAGATGAAAAATAAGTTTTGTCTATATTAAATCTGAAAACACATTTATTCTCTTTATACAAAACTTCTTTTGTGTTTTCTCCTGCAAGATGTTTTGTCTGCATTTTTCTTAATCGTCCAGAGAATTTTCCAACTTTTTCTAAAACTGTTTTGATAGAAGAATTTTCTTTTAAAATTTTATTAGCAAACTTTTTTTTGTTTGTTAATTTAAAATCCTTAGGAAATTTGGCAATTGCAATATTGCCAAAAATATCAAATGCTCTAACTTTGTTCATATAAAGAAAAAATTGTAGAAGTTATTAAATGTTATGTGAGGCTATTTGGGCGCCTTGTCTGATTTTCTGTTCATTTCTTCTTGTGCTGTTTTTGCTTGGGTTATTCTATCTCTTTCAGCTTGTGCTGCTACTCTCCTTTGTAATCTTTTTTGTTCATCAAACACTTGTATCCCTATTGTAGTTACCCACTCCCTAAACTTTTTATTGAAAATCACAATGAATAAAGAAAGTGCTAAAACAATAATCATCACAATCCCCCCTTCTTTAAAGATTAAGTTTACTGCTCCTCTTTGAGCCCATACTTTAATTAAACGATATATTAAGAAACCAACCCACATAACCCACAATACAATTTCTATGAGCACCTTTCCAATACTCATCTTTGAAATTTGAGCATTTCCAGTTAACATTACCGAAGCACCTAACATAATGATGAAAGGGAGAACAGATGTTAATGTTAGCGCTAAAGCAGTATATCCTGCTAACATATTATACATTTCTCCTGGAGTAACATAAACAATTGCTAAAAAGCTAACTCCTAATCCAATTAAGAATTGTAAGAATCCATTTGGAGGAAAATCGAGAAATTTAAGAATGCCGACAATAAAAACAAGAAGTGTAAACCACATAATATATTTAATTATATTTATATCAAAAGTTGTATCTTGTGCAAATCCTGTGAACATAGCTTTAATTGCACTTTCTTCTTCTTCTATAGGCATATCTTTTATTCCCCCTTCTGCCTCAGGATCTTTTCCATCAAGATTTTCAATAATTCCTTGTCCTGTAACACTAGCATTTTGAGAAATATTAACAAAAGATAATGCAATTGCAAAAACAAAAAAAGCGATTATTGAAATTGCTAACCATTGTTTTTGAGTCAATGTTTTTTTAGAAACTTTTTTCTTAGAATTAGAAACTTTCTTTTGCGTTGTCTTCCCTCTCTTCATATTTGTTAAACAACTTTGTTATTTATAAATATTTTGCTAATTTAAATCAATTGGTAAACTGGTGTGTGTATTATATACATTAGAAATTTTGCCTTCTGTATTAAATTCAACTATGTATTGTCCGTTTTTTACTCTTGATGATTTTTTTAATGTAGAATATAATTTTTCTCTACGACTATTAGAACCTAAATTGTGTTCCTCTGGATTTGAAATTATTTTTTTGAGAGCACCTAAACTTGTATCAAAAACAACATAAACTAAACCATCTGCGTCTCTTTGCATTAAACCAAAATTAGAAATGATTTTATCAGAAGCAAGTTTTTGTAATAATCCTTTCCCTTCTAAATAATTGTTTGAAGGAATTTCTCTTGGTTCAATATAAAGTTCTTGAGTAACTTTTTCTGCTTTGAATTTATTGTATAACTCCCATCCTGCATTGAAAGCTATGGTTCCAGCAAGAATTGAAACTCCAATTATTTTCAAAAGATTTCTTGTTTTAGGGAAAGTTCTTTCTCTTTTTTCTGCTTTCCTTATTTCTTTTTCTCTCTCTTTTTCATATCCTGCTAAGAGAGCAGTTCTTTCTTCTTCTGTAATTATTGGTTCACCATCATCCATGCTTTTATCTTCTCTTTTTTATTTATAATCTTTTCGGTTATCACCACTTAAGAGTTAATACGCTTGAACTCTTTCAAGCAAATTAATTTTAAAGACAAAATTTATAAAAACTCTAACCTTAACCTGCATATGAAAAAGGGGATGTTATTTTTGTCTATGTTTTTAACAGTAATGTTAATTAGTTTTATTGGGGCGTCTTCTCTCTCGTTGAGCTTTTTTTTAGATAGTATTTCTGGCGATAATTTGACGATTCTTTTGGTTTTTGTGGTTTCTTTTTCAGTTCTTTTTTTCTCTTTGAATAAAGGGTTTCATGGCAATAAACCAATAGCAGCAGTTATTTCTTTTGCTTTAGCATTTGGGATTACTTACTGGGTAAATGATAGGGGTTTTAATATTGGAGGATTTATGTATGACTTGGGAATTTCCACGGAATTTTTATCTATATTAGTTCCTATTTTAGCAATTGCTTTAATAGTTTTTTTGGCTTTTATGCTTAAGAAAAATTCCTTGTGGGTCTTTGGAGGATTTTTATTGGCTTCTGCATTTTTTGTTTATGAAAAAGCGCTTGTGATTCTTTTAGGGCTTGCTTTAATTTTAATTAGATTATTCCTTGGGAAAAATAAGGGGAGCAGAGAAGAACGTTATGGGGATAGAGCAGATAAACAAGCTTTCAAAAGAAGAAAAACAGAAGATAGAAGAGAAAGACTAAAAGAAAGGAATAAAGAAATGAGGGGAAAGAGAAGAGAAAGGGAAGAAGAAAGAAAAGAGGAAAGAAAGAAAAGAGAAAGGGAACATAGGAGAGAAGAAGATTTAGCGAAGTTAAGAAAGAGACAAGAAGAAAGAATAAAAGAAGAAGAAAGAAAGAAAAAACAAGCGAGAGAAGAGGAAGAAGAAAGAAGGAGTAGAAGAAAGTCTCGGAGTTCTAGAAAACCTAGAAGAGATTATGAAGAGGATATGGATAAAAAGACAAGAGGAAGAAAAGAAGAAGCAAAGAGAAGAGAGAGAAAAAGATATGAAGAGGATAAGAGACAAGAAAGAAAAAGAGAGGAAAGAAAGCAGATTGAAACAAGAGAGGTGCAAGAAGAGAGAAAAGAAAGAGAACAAAAAAGATTAGCAGAAGAATTACATTCCTTGAAACGGAAATATAATGAGATTCAAAGAAGAGATCCTGGCGATCCACGTTTAAGAGAATTAGTAAAAGAGATTAAACGAATAAGAAGTCGAAGGCGTAGGTAGTTAAATTTAAATCCAATCACTTAAACCTTTTTGTTTGTTTTTTTCCGTGATTTCTTTAAGACGCTTTAATTGTTTTTCAACTCGTTCTTCTGAAAAATCATGTCGGGTAATTAAAATTTCTCTTATTTTTTTTTCATCAATTTTTTTGAATTGGAATTCTTCATTTTTTACAGCTGGTCTATGAAATAATTCAAAAATTTCTTGCCAATCAAATCTTTCTTTTTCAGGCAATCCTAAGATTTGTTCTTCCACGCTTTTGAAAATTAAAATTGGTTGAACATATTGTTTTACAATTTGCAATGCTTTTTTTTGTCCAATTCCTGGAATGCCTTTTGGATTGTAATCTGTTCCTACAAGTATGCCTAAACAGATTAATTGGTCGAGATTAATTCCAAGGACATTTAACAATCTATCTAGTTCAATTATTTCTGGTTTGACTTCTACATATCCTGAGAAAGTTTTTCTTCTTCTTGATAGGGTTAGGTTTTGAATTAGTCTGGACGCGCCGAAAAGAAGACTATCATAATCTTGGCTTGCGCTTGCGTAAACTTCTTCTTTGATTCTGCACAAATATGCTGCTTCTGCTTCTCCCTCGCTTGGAGCTTGTACGACTGCAATTCCCATAGCCTCCAAAAGTTCCTTGCTTTCCTCAATCATCTCTCCATTTAATCTGACTACTTGGCTACTGTATTTTCTCATTGCAGAAATATCTTCTTCTTGTTTCGCCTCTTTATATCTCTCTTCTGCCAAGAATTTTGCAATTTCTCTTTTCTCTTTAGTTTTTATTTTGGCTTCTGGTGGTTCCCCATCAAAAACATAAACAAGTTTGATGCCTTGTTCAAGCAAGGCAAGGTTTCTGTAAAAAATTCCAGAAAGATGACTTGTTATTCTTTTTTGATTATCCATTAAGGAAGTTCCGTCCATTTGTCGGATAGTTGATAAAAATTGGTATAAGATATTAAATGCGTCAACACAGATTGTTTTGTGTTTCAATTCTGGAAAAGTAATTTCTCTCCGTGAAACGATGTCTCTAATGTTTAAACCCATATTAAAACAAGGAATAGGAAATATAAATAATTATTTATTCTAAAGAATGCATTAAATTAAGCAAGTTTGTGAGAATTTTTTCTTTTTCAACACTACCTTCGCATTCTTTTTGAATTCTTTCAAGAGTGTATATTCTTTCTTCTGGAATAAATTGATCACTAAATATTTGTGAAAACTTTTTTGAAGTATCTTTTTCTACTTTTTTCATGGGAAGTTTTTTTCTTGCTCTTTGTTGGTCGATGGCATTCGCTGCAGCTAGTCCCCTTGCTCCGTTATAATCTTCATCTGGAGTATATGCTAAATAATTACAATTATTCATATTTTAATCCATTAATAGATGTATTTAAGGCTATTGTTTCAAGAAATTACCAAAAACTTTTTAAGCAATACCATTTTAATTCTAAAATGGATGAAGAGAAAAGAGAGGAAAAAGAGGAGATTAATGAACCGGTAAAAGAAGAAACAAAACCTGTAGAACAAGTTTCTAATGATCTTTCTAAACCTAAAAAAAGTTTAACTGATAGTTTGAGGGGGAATCCATTTATTCTTTCTACAGTTGTATGTGGGATTTTGGCTTTAATGCTATTAATTGTGGTGGTTTCTGGAAATGGAATGACTGGTAATATGATTTCAGAAGAACAAGCAAGTGAAAATGTTTTAGAATTTGCATCTTCTCAACTTTCAGATATGGAAATATTAAGTGTAGAAGAAGAAAATGGATTGTACAAGATTGAATTTACTTCTACAACAACAGGAGATTCTTCTATATATTCAACTCTTGATGGAGAGTATTTGGTTAATGGGTTAATTGCTCTTGATGTGCCTGAAGTTCCAACAACCGAAACAACTACAGAAGTTCCTAAGTCAGATTCGCCTGAAGTTGGTTTATATATTTGGTCTTACTGTCCATATGGTGTAACTGCTTTGAGTCCTTTTGCACAAGTTGCATCTCTTTTAGAAGATTATGCGGGCTTTAGGGTTTACTTATATTATGCAGGACACGGAGATTATGAAGTTCAACAAAACAAAATTCAAGCATGTATACAAGAATTAGAATATAATTATTGGGAATATTCAGAAATATTCGCGACTGAAATTTATAACAAATGTTCTGGAGATATTGCGTGTGACTTAAATGAATCTATCGTTGCAATGGATTCTTTAGGAATAGATTCTACAGCAGTTTTGGATTGTGTGGAATCAGAGGGAGATGCTTTGCTTGAAGAAGATTACGATGTTGCTCAGGGAGTTGGAGTTACTGGTTCACCTAGTTTAGTTATTAATGGGATTATTGTGGGTGCTTCTAGGACAGCAGAAGCTTACAAAGATGCAGTGTGTTCATCATTTACCGACGCACCAGAAGAATGTGATTCAGAATTAGATGCAACAGGAACAACTTCTTCTGGAAGCTGTTAATTTTTTTAAAATATATGTTTTTGGATACATAATCTTTTTAAAGTTATTTTTTTAAAAATATATATGAAAGAGAGTTTGATAACATCTGAGTCTGTAACTGAAGGACATCCAGATAAAATTTGTGACCAAATTTCTGACGCTATTCTTGATAATTTAATTGTGCAAGACCCTTATTCAAGGGTTGCCATTGAGACTCTTGTTACAACGGGAAGTGTGCATGTTGCAGGAGAGGTTACTACAAGGGGTTTTGCTGATATTCAAAGCATTGTTAGAAGAGTTTTGAGAGAAATAGGTTACACTAACCCTGACTTTGGAATTGATTGTGATGATGCGGGTGTGTGGATAAGTGTGCATGGGCAAAGTGCAGATATTTCTCAAGGGGTTAATGAAACAGGAGACCATGAACAAGGTGCAGGAGACCAGGGAATGATGTATGGCTATGCAACTTCAGAGACAGAAGAGTTAATGCCTTTACCAATTATGTTGGCTCATAGATTAACAGAGAAGTTGGCTTATGTGAGAAAATCAAACGAAATTAGAGGATTGGGGCCTGATGGTAAAAGTCAAGTTACAGTTAAATATGAGGATGATAAACCCGTAAGAATAGAAGCAGTTGTGATTGCTCAACAACATATTGAGAATATTTCTGAAGGAGAATTAAAACAAGAGATTTTAGAAAAAGTAATTAGACCAATTTGTGGGAAGATGATGGACGAACAAACGAAAATTTATATTAATGCTACAGGTAAGTTTGTTATTGGTGGGCCAGAAGGAGATACAGGAGTTACAGGAAGAAAGATAATTGTAGATACTTATGGAGGAGTTGGAAGGCACGGAGGCGGAGCCTTTTCTGGAAAAGACCCTTCAAAAGTAGATAGAAGCGGGGCTTATGCTGCAAGGTATATTGCTAAGAATATTGTTGCTGCAGGGTTAGCAGAAAGATGCGAGGTTCAATTAAGTTATGCGATTGGTGTAGCAGAACCTACTGGTGTTAATGTTGATTGCTTTGGTACAAATAAAATTCCAGAAGAAAGAATTTCTGAACTTGTAAGACAAAACTTTCCATTACGTCCAGCAGATATTATTAGGCAATTAGATTTAAGAAAACCTATTTACAAAAAAACTGCTGCTTACGGTCATTTTGGAAGAAGTGAGCCTGGATTTACTTGGGAGAAAACAGACAAGGCAGAAATTTTAAGAAAGTCACTTGAATGATTTTTGTTTAAATTGTCTAATATTTTTATAAGAAGAAATAATTGAATCAGTTAAAACTATTCCGATTAAAATTATTGTTGGTATTTTTAAGATTGTTAGATTAAATAAGTATGATAGGTGAGGGAATATTAAAAAGTAAAAAGCAATGGATAATAACAACCAAGCGAATGTGTGGCTAGGACTAATTATTCCTTTGTAGTTTAAGAAACTGTTTTCGTAATCCCATAATTTAATGTGGTAAATTTTTTCTAAAAAAAGTCCAGTAACAAGTTCCAAAGAAGTTGTAGAAATCATAAATAAAATTAATTTTATTGGAAAAGAAACATTTGAGATAGAAACAAGATAAACAAGGATTATTCCAAACCCATATACAGGTAAATGGGGACTTTTTAAAAATCCAGGATTGATGAACTTTTTTTGTTTAATTGAGTGGTTGGCGGTTTCAATAAACCACCCAAGAAATCCTCCGAGAATAAATAAAATAGATAATTGAAAAATATTTAACATTTATTTTGTTTGCCTCTTTTATTTTTCTTGAAAAGTTAAGAAGTATAAGAACTTTTGGTTAATTAAGTTTGAAGATAAGCGATTTCTTCGTCGTTTAATTTAAGTTCTCTTTGGATTTGGAGGTTTGCTTTCATGATTTGTTTTAATACTGGAAATTCATGCATGGCTCTTTTTTGTCCGACATGAACATGCTCAGCATATTTTTTAGCAATAGATTTCTTTCTTATTGTTCTTTGATTATTGAGCCAGATTTTCAAAATTCTGGTTGGTTTATTGTAACTTGTAAAACCTGTTTTAGGATTTTTTTTTGAAGCCGCAATACCATAACTTAAAAGAATATTTTCATAAACTAAAAATCTCCAATATTGCTGTTTGTAAATTCTTCTTTTGAAAATGTCTGTTTTGCTCAATTTATCAAATGCATTGGCTAATTCTTCTCCTTCATATTCATGAGGTATATTTTCTTCAACCCACAACATGATTTCATCAATAGACATTTTGACTGGGTCAAAAACTTTTAGAGTTTCTAGTGTCGGTTTACCCTTGAAAATTTGTTTGAGGGCGTTAAAAATATCTGTTTCTTTATTTCGTTCGTCAAAGATTATAGACGAAGGATCTTTCAAATTAGAAATTGTTTGCAAATCATTAATCGCTGCTCGTAAATCTCCTTTAGACTTAATTGCAATATTCGTTAATATTTGATTATCAACAAATTTATTTTCTTTTTTTAAAATGGTGATGAGAATATCTTTTATTATTGAATATTCTATTTCTTTTAATTGCACGAGTTCTGCTTTTTTTCGTAATGGGGCTAATTTTTTATTCCAGATATCATTTGCTGTAATGATGACTGGATAGGGGGCAGAAGAAATAATAGAAATTAATTCAGAGATTCCTCCGAAATCTACCCTTGAGATTCCATCAACTTCATCTACAAGAATTATTTTGTTTTTTTTAATTAATGATTGCTGTTCTGTAACTGGGAGTAAAACTTCATGTAATTTTGATTTATTTCTTAAATCACTTGCATTAAGTTCAAAAATTTCTGAATCTGTGCTTTTGGCTATAACATACGCTAAAGTTGTTTTACCCACACCCGGAGGACCGTGGAGAATGAGTGCCTTTTTTTTGGGAAATGTTTTAATGAATGTTTGAAGTTTTAAGATAGCCTCTCCTTGTCCTCTAACTTCTTCAAAAATTTTCGGTCTATGTTTTTCTGTCCAAGGCATTTTATTTTATTAATTCGTTATATTTTTTAAAAGCTAATAATCCAATGTTTCTTACATCCGCAGAAATCTTTCTCCAAAATAATCTTTCTTTTTCAAACCAAGTATAAGCTTTTATTTCATCTTTTTTTAGCCGAATTTCTTCTGTAGTTGGTTCACAAAGATAAAATGAACAATAATTAATATGGTCTATTATCCAATGAGTATCACAATAAAATGGAACTGCTAATTGATCCATTATGTTTCCTTCTTTTGGAATTTTTGGAGTATTTAAAATTTTTATTTCTAAATTTAATTCCTGTTTTATTTCTCTTCTTAAGGCATCATCTGGAGTTTCATTTTTTTCAATATGCCCTCCTGGAGGCAACCATAAACCGGTTTTTACATGATCTACTAATAAGATTTTCTTGTCTTTTATGATATATGCAGAAACAGTTAAATCTGTTTTCATTTTATTATTTGCCTAAACCTGCGAGGACAAAGCTAGCGAGTAGGGCTTGTAATTGGATGAAGGGGTCAGAACCTTCAACGATTCTAAATTCTGCTTCACCTGTTTTTTCTGTAAGTCTAACTTTGATTTCGGGTTCTACTGGGAGATTCCAAATTTCTTTTTGAATAGCTTTCACCACTTCTTGCCCAGAGATGCTTTCTTTAAGCATAATATCTAAAAGCTTTTCTCTTGCTTTTTGAAAATCTCCAGAAATTGCATAATCCAGAACTATCTTGATATCTTTTGGTTTTGTATTAGCAATCATAGTTAAAACAAGATCAGATGTTATTGAAGGAGAAACAGATGCTGTTGATTGCAAAATGTTAATGCACCTTCTGCAATCCCCTTCACTTCCTTCGTAGATAATTTCTATTGTTTCTGGTTCGATTGTTAATCCTTCTCTTTCAGAAATCTTCTTGATTATTTTTTCTAAATCCTTTTGTTCTAAAAGTTTGAATCTAAATAATGCACAACGGGATTGAATTGGGTCTATAATTTTACTTGAATAATTACAAGACAGAATAAATCTACAGGATGCAGAGTAGTTCTCCATAGTTCTTCTTAATGCTTGTTGTGCTTCTGGTGTCAAGGCGTCTGCTTCATCTAGGAAGATAACTTTGAAAGGTACAATTCCAAGCGACTTTGTTCTCGCGAAATTTTTTACTTTTTCTCTTACAACCGCGATTCCCCTTTCATCACTCGCGTTTAATTCAAGATAATTCTCTTTCCAACTTTCTTTGAAAAGTTCTTTTACTACTATTAATGCTAATGTGGATTTGCCGGTTCCAGCAGGACCCGCAAAAAGAAGATGAGGTATGTTTAAGGAATTTGTAAGAGATTCTACTCTTTTGATAATATCATCTTGTCCTACCACCTCTGAGAAAAGTGATGGACGGTATTTTTCTGTCCAAATGCCATGCACCATTATAGAATATTCTCAATCTGACTTATAAATATTATTATGTTAGAATTATTACCTTCTTGCTCTAGCTTTCTTCAACTTTCTTTTTCTCTTTTCCTTTCTAAGACGCTTTCTTTGCCACTTCCAACGCATTTGCCATCTTTTCTTCCATCGTCTAGAGCTTCTTTTCATAAAGAGAATAGAGAAAATCTATTTTTAAAGGTTTTTATCTGTGTTTTTGCACATTAATCTTTGGGCAGTATTTTTCAATTGGACATTTGTTACACCAAGGAGAAATTGGTTGACAGATTTCTTGTCCGAATTGAACAAAGATAGCGTTGAATTCTCGCCAATATTTTTTAGGAAGAACTTTTTCAAGTTCTTTTTCTGTTTTCTCTGCAGTTTTGGTATTTACCCATCCTAACCGATTTGGAATTCTATGGCAGTGAGTATCTATTGGCAAGACTAATTCACCGAATGCAAAAGCAAGGACAATATTTGCTGTTTTTGGACCAACACCTTTGATGGACAATAATTCTTCTTTTGTTTTCGGAACTTTTGAATCAAATCTGTTAATTAAATCTTGAGAAACATGCTGAAGAACTCGAGCTTTTTTTTTGTAATGCCCAGAAGAATAAATGAGTTTTTCTAATTTTTTTATTGGGAGAGCAATTATTTCCTTGGGGGTTTGTGCCACTTCAAAAAGTTGTTTAGAAACTTTTTCTGTATTTTTGTCTTGTGTTCTTAGAGAGAGTAGACAGGATATGAGAATTTTAAACGCGTTTGGTTTTTTTCGCATTCGATTTAAGGTGGTTTTATCGTTGTAAGAATAGTGCTTTGAAAGAATTTTCATTACTTCGTTGATTCTTTCTTGTTTATTCATTTTAAATTGTAGTGAAACAAGATATGCCTGTTTTTTTTAAAATGTTGTTTGCTCTTTTTAATGAGTCGCCACCTAAAAAAAATGCAGTTATTTTCTTTTTTTGTTTAGATTTACTAATCACTCTCGCAGTTTCTTCAGGAAGAGACATTGCTTGCGGAGTGAGGATAACAATAATTGAGCGGTAATTTTGCAATTCGTTTATGGTTTTTTCATAATCTTCTGGTTTGGCTGTTCCGAGCAAATCAATTGGGGTGTCCACATTGATACCTTGTTCTGTAAGATAATCTGTTACCAAAGCAGCCGCTCCTCCTGCATTTGTTACAATGGCAGTTTTAGTTTTTGGTAATTCAGGGAAATCTTGTTTTAAATCAAAAGCTTCTGTAAGAGAATTAACAAGTTTTACACCGGCTTGTTTAAATGCTCCTTTGTAAATTTCAAAATTTGTTGCTAAACTTCCTGTGTGGCTAATGGTTGCTTCAACGCCTTTTTCTGATTTTCCTGCTTTAATTGCTATTATTTCTTTTTTCGATTTTTTGCAAACGCGTATGAATCTTTTTCCTCTTTTTAATTTTTCAATGTACAAGATAATTTTTTTCGTAGTTTTATCTTTGCTAAAATATTCAATGAAATCTGAAAAATCTAAATCTACCATGTTTCCTAAGCTGACAAATCCTGCGAAACCAGAAATCTTTTTCGATGAAGATAAATCTGCAACATAACTCCACAATGCCCCACTTTGACTTACGAAAACAGTATCCCCTTTTTCCGCAGAAGAATTTGAAAAAGTTGTATCTAAATTTAAATAAGGATTTGCTACACCAAAACAATTTGGCCCTAGCAGGTTAATTTTATGTTCTCTTGCAATTCTTAGAATTTCTCTTTCTGCATCTTTATTCCCAACTTCACTAAAACCCGAACTTATTACTATAACATTTTTTATTTTCTTTCGTGCGCATTCTTCAAGCAATTCTTTAACCTTGAAAGAAGGAACTGCAATAATTGCTAAATCTATTTTTTTTGGATATTCTTTTAGTGAAGCATAGACTTTTTTGCCTAAGATTTCTGTGTGTCTCAAATTAATTGGGATTATTTCCCCATTGAATTTGGAAAGCTTTTGCATAAGAATATAACCTACTTTTTTAGGGTGGTTTGATGCTCCAATAACCGCAATTGTCTTCGGGTTAAAGAATTTTTTTAGATTTTTCCTCTTTTTCATTTTATTAATTCGAAAGGTATATATAAATAGATTTCTTTTTCAGAAAATTAGAATGAAAATTTTAACAGAAAAAGAGGCAGAGGATTTTTTAGAGAAAGAACAGTTTAAGGTTATTGAACGTGGTTATGTTGAGAAAGAAAGTGAATTGAAAATAATGACTAGTAAATTGGGTTTCCCATTAGTTATGAAAGTTTCTGGGCAAGATATTATTCATAAAAATAGAGTTGGGGGAGTTGTAAAGGGCGTTACAGATTATGAACTTGCTTGGGAGGTGTTTGGTAAATTTAAAAAAATTAAGGGCATGAAAGGCGTGATGATTCAAAAACAAATTAAGGGCAAAGAATTTTTATTGGGCATTAAACGAACTCCCGAATTTGGGCATGCTATTGCATTGGGTGCCGGAGGAATTCACACAGAAAAATTAAAAGACGTATCTTTTAGGATTTATCCTCTTGAAAAAAAAGAAATAAGAAAAATGATTGAAGAAGTAGAATGTGCTAGAGATTTGTCTGCAGTATCTTTTAAAATTATAGAAAGAAATATTTTGAAAATATGTAAGTTAATTAAAAAATATCCTAGAATAAAAGAGTTGGATATTAATCCATTAATACAAGGATTTGTTGTTGACGCGAGAATTGTTTGGTCTTGAATTTTTCTTTTTTGTATGAGCGAATAATATGATTAAAATAAAAAAGACATTAATTGCAAGCAGGGCTAAAGCAGGAGGACATGTGGCTAAGAGTTTTAATGTGCTTATGAGAGGATTATAAAGAATTAAAAATGAAACAATTATTAGAAGGATAAATGCTAAAAGGACTACTCCTGCCATGGTGTCTTTGATTTCTCCTGCTTCTTTGTTATGTTCAGGCGAAACTAAATCAATGAGGCGTTCAAAATTATTGTTAAATAATTCAAGAATAATCACCAAGAAAACCGCGATTAAAATTGTGATAAGATATTCTTTTGAAACTTGGAGTACTAATGAAATGAAAATCGAAAAAAATCCAAGTAATAACAAGACTTTGAGCATTCGTTGCTTTGAAATTCCTTGAGAAATTCCTTTAAATGCATACATCACACTTTTTATAAAAGAGACTTTACTCATAAATTATCTTGATTGAGTTTGCTTTTAAAAATTATTGTAGTAAAGATATACTTATTCTATTCTTTCTTTTGCTTTTTGAGTTTGACTGTATCTTCTACTAATTTTTCAAACATTTGTTTTTTGGCTTCTGTTTTAGTCTCTAATGATTTTTTACTTTTTTGTACGGAAACTTTTTTCTTTCTTTTTTTAGGAGGTGTTAATGCTTCCTTTTTTGTTTCGAATTGTTTAATTGAGTTCAGTTTTAATTTTATTTTGGGTTTTGGAACTACTCTTTTTTCTTTAATTTTAGAGAGAATTTCTTTCTTTTCACTTTTCTTCTTTTTTATTTTTTTTATTACTAAAATTACAAAACTGCTTAAAGCAAATCCGATAAAAAGAATTAATGCATATAGGGGGGTGTTATCCTCAAGGGTACAAGAAATTCCTTCAATTACTTCAAAGGACTCTCCTGCTATCGCAGTTTTATTTCCAGAATAAGTTATTTCAGAATAGACTCGGTAAATTCCAGGAGAAATTTGTGTGGGGATTTTTATTTCTGCTTCAAAATTTAATTTATCTTTGACTGCGCGCGTATCTTTTATTTCTGCAATTAAGGTGTTATTTTCATTAAGAATCCAATAGGTCATAAAGGCATCAAGGAGTTCTATTTTTCCATAATTTTCTAATTGAATATAGACTTTTATGTTTTTTCCCGCGCAGATTTTTGTATATGTTTGGGGGATTGTTAAGAAGATGTCAAATAAGGGCTCTGTTGGGCCTTCATAGGTGCATGTTTGTGTCTGATTTGGCATTTCAAGTATTCCTGTGCAAGTTCCTTTGTTTACACAGATTCTTTCTTGGACTTCTGATTCTGGACATTCTTCTGGAAACCAATTTGTGCATACCCAGTCATATTCACAAGAAGTTGTTCCTCCGCTACTTCCACCCCCAGAAGGAGGTGTAGTCACAGAAACTTCGCCAACAGTATAAACTCCAGAACTATATGTTCCAGCACCATATTCTCCTGCAGAAAGCAAGGGTAGAACCAAAAGAATTATCCAAAACAAAATAAGTTTTTTTTTAAACATTTTATTCACCAGTTAGCATAACCATAATTGAAATAGAAACACCTT
>CAYUEW010000010.1:0-22251 GCA_964444095.1 Candidatus Woesearchaeota archaeon
ACCTGATGGAATTTTAACTAATTCTTCTTTGCAGTATGTTAGAGATTTTTTAATGGAGCACGCACAAATTGAGGCAGTTGTTAGTTTGCCACAGATTGCGTTTAGTCATTTTGGAGCAGGTGTTAAGTCTTCTTTGGTTTTTATTAGAAAGAAAAAGAAAGATGAGAAGTTAGGAAATTATCCAATCTTTATGGCTATTGCTGAGCATATTGGTTATGATGCAACAGGAAGGAAGGACCTGATAAATGATTTTGATAAAATTCTGGAAGAGTATGGAAAGTTTGAGAAAGATAAGAAAGGTTATGGGGGTTGTTAAGATGGAATGTTTTTGTGTAATGTCAAATGAAATTGAGGGGCGAATTGACCCTTTTTATTACAGGATGGAATTCCTGGAATTAGAGAAAAAGGTAAAATTAAAGTCAAATAAAGTTTTGGGGGATTTTATTGTTGAGATTTCTGGAGGAGCGACGCCTAGTAGAAATAATGAAGAGGAATTATATTCTAATGAAAAAGAAGGAATTCCTTTTCTAAGAGTTCAGAATATTACTGAAGAGGGTTTAGTTCTTAACAATGTTAAGTTTATTACTAGAGAAGTTCATGAAAAACAATTAAAGAGAAGCCAAGTAAAAGAAGATAATTTATTAATCACTATAACTGGGAGAATTGCTAGTTCTTGCGTGGTGCCAAAAGGTTTTGAAGGGAATATAAACCAACACTCAGTTGTTATTAAAACGGAAAGTTTAGAGATTAGTAACTTATTAGCAAAATACCTTAATTCTTCAATTGGTCACAAACTTGCATTACGAAGAACTTCTGGGGGGTCTAGATTGGCTTTAGATTATATTTCTTTAAAATCTATCCCAGTTATTGAAGAAGCCAAAATAGTTGAATTAATGGATAAAGCCTATCTTCAGAAAAAACAAAAAGATGCAGAAGCAAAGAAACTCTCGGATTCAATTGATGAATTTGTTCTTGAGCAGTTGGGGATAAAAATCCCTGAATTAAAAAATAAAATGTGTTTTGTTGTTGATTATAATCAAATTCAATCTGGAAGAATAGACTCAGTTAATTTTGCAAATCCTCAAGATACCTTAAGCTCAACTAAAATTAAAGAAAAAATTCTTGATGAAGTTGCAAGTTTAGTTAAGGGTCAAAGTATTACAAAAGAAAATATTACCTCTGGAAATTATCCTGTTGTTGCAGGGGGACAATCAAGCCCTTATTCAATTAATGCTTGTAATCATGAAGGTAACGTAATAACTGTTAGTGCTTCTGGAGCATATTCGGGTTATGTTTGGTATCATTATAATCCCATTTTTGCATCTGATTGTACTGTAATAAAATCTTTAGATGAAAAAGAAGTTCCAACATTTTATTTATATTGTGTGATGAAAGCTAAACAAAAATTTATTTACAATATGCAACAAGGAGCAGGACAACCCCATGTTTATTCGAGAGATTTATCAAATCTAAAAATTCCTTTACCTTCTCTTCCAATCCAAAATAAAATAGCTGAGGAAGTAAAACAACGAATGCACAAAGTAGAGCAGTTACAGAAAGAAGCAAAGGAAGAATTGAAAAAAGTAAAGAAAGAAATTGAAGAGATGATTTTGAGTCAATAAAAAATGGTTATTGTTTCTTATCAAATAATATTTACAGAAAATAAGGATATAAAAAAGGAATTAGTTGAATTACTAAAAAATGCTTTTACAGATAATTATGATGATTTTTCTGAAGAGGATCTTGATTCATTAATAGAAATCAAATATTTTAAACAAATTGATGAATACAAAATCTTGGTTGGTTTTGATATAACTTTCAATGAAATACGTATGAAAGTTGATTCTGTGATCTCTGATTTTAATGATTATTTGAATGAGCATGAAAATATCTCTTTAATTGTTAAATTTTATGATGAAAACTTATTCTCAAATTTATCTCAAATATATAAAAGGATATTTAGTATTGAAATGCAGTTAAGAGAGGCGGTCACCCTTATTTTCTTAGATACATATAAGACCGATTACTATGATTTGTTAAAAGATTCTAATATAAATCCTTACTCTGGAAAAGACGGTTTGCCAAAAGATGAAAAACAAAAAAGAGATTTTTTGGAGAAAACATTAGAAAATGAGTTTTTTCATATTTCGTTTAATCAGTATATAAGTCTATCAAACATCAAAGAATTAAAACAAGAAGATTTATTTCCAATAACAGAAGTATCAGAAAATTTTGCAGAATTTAAAGAAAAGATATTGAATAGGGGGATTACGAACAAATATTATAAAACTTTTTTAGATGAAATAAAAATAATCATGGAAAATCTTGAAAAAATAAGAAATTGTGTTGCTCATAATAGAAATTTAAGAGAAGAGTTAGCAGTGTGTGAAAAATATTTTGAAGAAATTGAAGATAAATTAGATAATTTTTTTATCAATGTTTTTGAAGTAGATTATTTTGGACCTTTCACAGATATTTGGGAAAAAGGAGGAGGAGATGAAGTTGGTAATAATCTCAAGAGTTTTTATTTCAAAAAAGAAGTTTTAGATTTTTATGAAAAGGGAGATCAATCAGAGAAATTTATTGTTGAAAGAAGAATAACAAGTTACCTTAGAGACCAAGGAGCGATATGGGGATTAAAATTTTCTGAAAATGAAGGAGTTCTTTCGGCTATACTTGTAGATCTAAAACAAATGCCAAGAATACATCAAGAATTGTGGGAGAAATATTTGATCCCCCTTCCCCACTCACACACACTTTTATAAACCCACATCTTCATCAAATTATATAACAAATGGTTAGTAGGTCTTGAGCTTAAATGTCTCTTATGACTTACGCTCAAGAAGTAGCATATTTCTTGAATTTTGTTAATTGTCTTTATTGACTAGATAATGAATAGTTGACTGATTAAGTTGGCTTGCTGAATAGTTGAGTAATTGACTAAAAGAAAAATCGAAAATGGAAAAATTCACAAAGTTAGGATTAAGCACAGAACTCACAGATGTATTGAGGCAATTTGGTTTCAAACAACCTTCTGAGATTCAGGAGAAAGCAATTCCTTTAGCAATGGCTGGGAATGATATTATTGGAGGTTCTGCGACAGGAAGCGGAAAAACTTTAGCGTTCGCATCACCAATTATTGAAAACTTAAAACCAAATAGAAACATCCAAGCATTAATTTTAACTCCAACAAGAGAACTCGCAGAACAAGTTGCAACTGCAATTAGTGATTTTAGTAGAAACAAAAAATTAAATGTCTTAGCAGTTTATGGTGGTGTAAGCATTGAACCTCAAATGAGAAAACTTGCTATGGCAGATGTGCTCGTCGGAACGCCCGGAAGAATTTTAGACCATCTTCAAAGAAGAACATTAAATTTGAGTAATGTTAAATTCCTTGTTTTAGATGAAGTCGACAGAATGTTTGACATGGGTTTTTCTAGGGATGTTGAAAGAATCCTTCACGAATGCCCAGAAGACAGACAAACAATGATGTTCTCGGCAACAGTTTCAGGAGACATTGATTATCTATCTAAGAAATATACAAGAAACCCAATAGAAATTTCTGTAGAATCTTATGTTGATGCTTCTAAATTAGAACAAATTTATTACGATGTGCCAGACAATAAAAAATTCTCATTACTAGTGCATTTATTGAAAAAAGAAGAAGCTGGTTTTGTTCTGGTTTTTTGTAGCACACGAAGAAACGTAGATTTTGTTGCAGATAATTTGATAAGATTAGGAATTAAAGCAAAAGCTATTCACGGCGGGCTTGACCAAAAAAAGCGATTAAGAGTTTTAGATGAATTCAAGAAAAAAGGTGAAGGTGTTTTAGTTTGTACAGATGTTGCCGCAAGAGGTTTGGACATTAAAAGTGTAAGTCATGTTTACAATTACGACATTCCCAACGACCCTAAAGATTACATTCATAGAATCGGGCGAACAGCAAGAGCAGGAGAAGAAGGAAAAGCTGTAACAATTTTAGCCAGTAGAGATTACGAAAAATTCGGAGCATTGTCAAGATACGAAGAAATCAATATAACCCCTAATGACTTACCTCAACTTGAAATTGTTAGAATCAATATAGACTCTGGTAACAGAGACAGCAGATTCAAGGGCAGTCCGAGAAGAAATGATTTTAACAGAGGACCTAGGCAAAATAATTTTAATCGTGGGCCAAGAAGTTCAGGAAGAAGTGATGGAAGAAGTCCGAGAAGTGATGATAGACCAAGAAGAAACGATTCAAGAGGACGAAGTTCATATAATCAAAGGCCAAATTCACGAAGACCTTCAGGGAGAAATAATAATTTTAAAAGTCCGAGCAGACATAGAAGGTAATTATTTTACTTTTTTCCAAACAAAATAAGAAAGGATTCCAAACACAATTGTTCCTGCAATAAATGCAGGTATTTTATTTTCTAGGTTTTTTACAATTCCTTCAATAATTAATGCTGTACCTGTGCCAATTCCAACAATCTGAAATGGTAGATAAGTGATGAATAAACCACCTATTGATAAAATCAAACCTGCAATTACAAAAACATAAAATATTCTATTGTTATAAACATCTCTAGCTTCGTCATATTCATCCCCACATTCAGAATAAAAATCACACCCCATATTTAACCATATTCCACCTTCATCAATACACTCTTGTTCAGTCCACTCTACTTTTTGAGAATAGCTATCTCTATCACAATAATCATTATATTCTGGACTTGGGTAAAAAGCATACACCCCCAAGTTTATCAATCCAAAAAGAATTAATGCCAAAGCAATTCCCATTGTAATCTGCATCCCTTTTTTCTTTTTCATGTTGTTTAAAATATTTTATTTATTCTTTAGGAACTTCTTCTTTTTTCTCTTCGACTTTCTTACCTTCAAATTCAGAATAATGACACTTACCACAGTAAACTCTTCCTTGTGATTTCATTAAAAATACTCCTGGCCCACATCGCGGGCAAGTTCTTTCTCTTGTAATCTTATCTCCTTCAATTTTGTATTTAGTATATTTCTTACTAGTTGGTTTGTTTTTGTGTGGTTTCTTTCCTTTTTTTATTATTTTTTTAGGCATTTTATTTTTTTCCTTTTACTTTCTTTTTTGGTTCTGCTTTTTCTTTTTCTTCACTTGAAGAATAAACATTTGCATTTACCATAAATATCTTCGCGCCGAATTGTCCATGTATTCCTTTAACTTCTACTGCTTCTGGTTGAGCTGAAAATTTCTGAGCAATTAAATTTTTTATTTCTTCTCTACTCGGAGTAATTGCAGCTTCTACACTTCCCTGAATTTCTTTTCGTGCAAATAACGGATTTTCTGTTTCTTTAATTATTTCTAGTTCCATAAGAATTACCTTGTTTTAATTGCGAAATTTCCTTTACTTTTAATATCTAATTTTTGAGCTATTTCTGATTTTTCTGGATTTAAGATTACAATTCTTCCTTTGAAACTTTCTGTTGATTCCTTAGATTCACACTTAGGACATTTATCTCCTTCGTAAATTGTGTTACAAATTTTACATGCTTTTTGTTTTACCATTATTTTTTCTTTCCCGCCTTTGCTTCTTTATCTTGAATTTTTGCTACTTTCTCTGCATCTTTCTGTTTATTTAATCTATCTTCTTTAATCCATTCAATTTTACCTAAACCCGGTTGTCTCATAGTAAGTCCGATTTTTAATTCTCCGCCCTTGTGACTAATTGCGACGATTCTTGCAAGACATAAATCTCCTTGTTTTAAACTTCTTTTACTTGATTTACCTAATAATGAATTTGCTTTACTAAAACTAACATAATCTTCCATTGTTTGACTAATGTGGATCATTCCCCTCATGACACCCATGTCAATAAAAGCGCCAAAGTTCGCAATTTCTGAAATAACTCCATATACTAATTCATGTAATTCTGGTTTCCAAGCTAACAGTTTAAATCTTGATTTGTAATAAGTTGCTCCGTCGCCAGCAATGATTACTCCCTCGCCAACTTCTAAAACTTCAATCACAGAAACAACATGTCCTATTTCCTTATCGTAACTCCCAGTGTAGGTTTCATGGAGTTGCTGATTAACAGACTCTGTAGTAGGCAAACCAAATAATTTAGGTTCTACTCGGATATGGTCTTCAATCTCAGTTAAATAAAACATTTTAGATGCAATTTAGAGTAAAAATTGGTTTTTAAAAGTTGCTGTCGCTTAAATAACTTCTAATTTCTTTTTCTGTCTAATTATTAATTTCTGATTGGGAAACTTCCCTTGCAATTCTTTATCCAATGTGGCAATGATAATGCTCTTGTCTTTTTTTGCTAATTTTGCTATTCCATTATCTACGTTTTTATTTTCTAAACTAATTTTCTTAAATGGGCTTTTTTTTAACATATTCAACGCAATTTTGGCTTCTTCCCTAAAGCGAAGTTTTTTTTGTGATGTGCTAATTCTTTCTATCTCTTTGATAACCTGTTCTGGGATAATAATTGTTATTCCTAAGAGTTGAATCTCCTCAAAAAAATCCACTTTATTTCTAATACAAGTCAAAATAAAATTTGTATCCAGTAATACTTTTTTCATATTTTAAAGATGTTTAAGAAACTTTTAAATATTGTCTTTGGTTTTGAAAATAAGAGATGATAGAGAAAGAAAATATTCTTAACATTTTAAAAGAAACACAAATAGCGTTAAGAGCGGGGGATGTAGTTAAACTCAAAGAGATGAGCAACCGCACGATTCACACTGCTTCGATTGAACAAGATTCTATCAGCCTTGTTTTGGCTGTTCTTATTTATTCTTTAAGTAAAATTCTTGAAAGAAAAGATTATCAAAAATATCCTGAGTGGAAAATAGTTTACAAATCAATTAGAGTTTCATTAGACAAAGCGATTTTGGCTGTCAACAAGGGTGATGAGAAGGCTTTGAGAGAAAATTTGAGTTTGACACGAAAATCTATTTTAAAGCTTTCTGGAAAATTAAAAATTTATATTCAAGATGTTTTTAGAAGAGCTAGTATAAATAAGGCTTCACGTCTCTATGAGCACGGGATTTCTTTAGAACGAACTGCTAGTTTGTTGGGTGTTACAATGTTTGAACTTTCTGAATATTCTGGGAGGACTGGAATTTCTGATGTTCCCTTGGGAAAAACACTGGGCGTGAAGGAAAGACTTAATCTTGCAATGGAGATATTCAAATGAAAAAAATCGAGAAAGCACTGATATTTGACGCAAGTTCGATAATTACTCTTGTTATGAATGGACTCTTGCCTGAGTTGGAAAAACTTAAAGAAAAGTTTAATGGGAAATTTTTGATACCTGCAGATGTGCAAAGAGAAATTATTGATAAGCCGATGAAGATTAAGAGATTTGCTTTTGAAGCATTGAAAGTTAAGGAATTGTTTAATGCTAAAGTTTTGGAAACTCCTGCTTCTGTTGGCGTGGATGATAATTTAATTTCTAAAAAAGCAAAAGAATTCAAAGATGTAGCAAATAATCTTTTTGAAGCTAGGGGAAAACCATTACACATTATTGATTTGGGAGAGGCTTCTTGCTTGGCATTGAGTCGGATTTTGGATGAAAAAGGCATAAAGAATATAGTGGTGGTTGATGAAAGAACAACTCGGATGTTAGGAGAAAAACCAGAGAATCTAGAGAGTTTACTACGAAAAAAACTTCATACCAAAGTAACCTTAAAAGAGAAAGATTTCAAGTTTTTCGCGGGATTTAAATTCATACGTTCAGCAGAGTTAATTTATGTTGCTTACAAGAAAGGTTTGACTAGATTTAAGAATGGAATTTTAGAAGCTTTGCTTTGGGCAATTAAATCAAAAGGTTGTGCAATTTCTGGGGATGAGATTAAAGAAATGGTTAGGATTGGATAGTAAGAGTTAAAAATAAGTTATTTCTTGTAGAATTAGGGTGCGTAGTTTAGTGGTAAAATAGGCGGCTCCAGCCCGCCAGCTGGGGGTTCGATTCCCTCCGCGCCCATTTCTAAAATGTCATTTGATGGTTCACACTTAATTTGTAAAATCCACTTAGAGAGAACTATCTATTGTTGCATTGAAAAAAAGTGGATTTGTGTAAAATGTAGATTAGAAAAAATTTCACCTAATCCATCTACATAAAACTTATAAAGACATATGAAGTACACTTCATATGAGCGATAATACATACCATCTCTTTTTCAGGAATCTTGCAAATCCCTTAAAGATAAAAATTATAATTGCGCTAAGAGAAAAAGAAAATTCTGTTAGTGGTTTGTCTAGTGAATTAAAAATTGAACAAAGCAAACTTTCCCATGCTCTTACTTCTCTAAGGTGTTGTAATATTGTAAAAGTTAAACAAGAAGGTAAGCAAAGAATTTATTTTTTGAATAGAAATACGATTATCCCCATGTTAAAATTAATTGATGAACATGCCCAAACATTTTGTGGTGGAAAATGTAAGGAGTGTGCCAAATGAAAAATATTTATTTAGATAACGCAGCGACGACAAAAGTCGATGGAGATGTTTTGAAAGCTATGCTTCCTTATCTCACAGAAAAATATGGAAATGCGTCTTCACAACATTCTGTTGGACAAGAAGCCAAGCAAGCATTAGAAAAAAGTCGGCGAGTAATTGCAAGAGCGATAAAAGCACGTTCTTATGAATTGGTTTTTACTTCTGGTGGGACAGAATCCAATAATCTTGCAATCAAAGGTTTGTTTTTTGCTAACTATCCAGAGAAAGATCATATTATTATTTCAAAGATTGAACATGATTGTGTTTTGAACGCGTGTAAGTGGCTTGAGACACAAGGGGCAAAAGTGACTTATTTAGATGTCGATGAAAAAGGATTTGTTAATCCGCAAGATATTGAAGAAGCTATAACTGAAAAGACTATTCTTGTTTCAATCATTCATGGAAATAACGAAATTGGTACTATTCAAGATTTAGAAACAATCGGGGAGATTTGTAAAAGAAATGGGGTTCTGTTCCATACAGACGCTTGTCAGAGTTTCACCAAGGTTCCTTTAAATGTTAGAAAGCAAAAATTAGATTTAGTAACCTTAAATGCTCATAAGATTCATGGGCCTAAAGGGGTGGGTGTTTTATACATTCGAGATGGAATAAATATCACTCCCATCGCTCACGGAGGAGGACATGAAAAGAATTTGAGAAGCGGGACAGAAAATGTTCCGGGAATTGTTGGATTTGCTAAAGCTGTTGAAGTTGCGAAAGTAAGAGATGTTAGACAAATGGAAGAATTAAGAGATAAATTAATTGATGGACTTTTGAAAATTTCAGGGGTGAAATTAAACGGTCCAAGAGAAAGGTTGTGTAATAATGTGAATATTTCATTTGGAAACATTGAAGGAGAATCTATTGGTGGTTATTTAGAAAACTTCGGAATCTGTACTTCAACTGGTTCGGCTTGTTCGTCGCACTCGTTGGAAACAAGCCACGTGTTAAAAGCAATCGGTTTAACTCCCCTTCAATCAAATAGCTCTTTACGAATAAGTTTGAGTAAATATAATACAGAAGAAGAAATAAATTATTTCCTAGAAACTATTTCTAAAATTGTAGAAAAGTTAAGGAGAATTAGTCCATTAAAATGAAAATAACAAAAAAGACAAAGATGAGTGATTTGATAGAGAAGTACCCTAAATCAGCAGAGATTTTGTTTAAGGCTGGGCTTTCCTGCGTGGGTTGTCCGATGGTAATGCAAGAAACAATTGAAGATGGTTGTCTTGGGCACGGTTTTACTGAAAAAGACATTGAAAAACTCATTAAAAAATTGAACGAGAAAAAATGAAATATTCAAAAAAAGTTCTGCAAAATTTTTTGCACCCAAAAAACATGGGAGAAATCAAAAACTCAGACGGGATTGGAAAAATTGGAAATCCGACTTGTGGAGATATAATGTGGGTTTATATTAAAGTTGGAGAAAAAAACGGGAAAGAATTCATCAAGGACGTTAAATTCAAAACGTTTGGTTGCACTGCAGCAATCGCTACTTCTTCTATGGTAACTCAACTTGCTAAAGGCAAGGAATTAGAAGACGCTAAAAAAATTACTCGTGATGATGTTGCAAAGTCCCTTAAGGGATTACCTCCAATAAAAATGCATTGTTCTAATCTCGCAAGTGATGCTCTGAAAAAAGCGATTGAAGATTATAAAAAGAAAAAGCAAAAAGAAAAATGAATGTTGAACAAAAGTTCAAACAAACCTTGAAAGAAATTAAATTAAGTAAAAAAGACAAAATTTTAGTCGCGCTTTCTGGAGGCAAGGATTCTGCGGTAACTGCTTATCTCTTGAAAAAGTTGGGATATAATATTAAAGGAATCCATGTAAACCTAAGTGTAGGAGAGTATAGTGAGAAATGTTTGAAGGGGGTAAAAGAATTATGTGAAAGCTTAGGAATAAAACTTTATGTTTACGATCTTAAAAAAGAACAGAAAAAAGGAATGAAATATTTTTGGAAGAAAAATAAAAATTTGAATCACTGTGCAGTTTGTGGAGTTTTCAAAAAATGGATTTTAAATCGCGAAGCGAGAAAATTGAAAGTTGATAAAATAGCTACAGGGCACAACTTAGACGACGAAGTTGAAACATTTCTTTTGAATGTTCTCAAGGGAAGTTTACAATTAAGTTCTAACTCGGGAATCATTACTAAAAATCAAATAGATGCAAAATTTATCCCAAGAATTAAACCACTTTTCTATCTTCAAAATAATGAAGTAAAAGAATTTGCAGAGAAAAACAACGTGCCTTTCATAAAAGGAATCTGTCCTTATCGTGAAGATTCTTATAGAATACAAGTTCGTAAATTTGTAGAGACATTATCTAATAAAGATAAGACAAACATTATGAAAAATTTTGAGGTTGTTTCTAAGAGATTAGAAAAACAAAAAGAGAATAAGATAAATTATTGTGAAATTTGTGGGGAGCCATCAAGAGGGCGAATTTGTAAAATGTGCCAATTAATGAAATTAAAATAAAATTATTTCTTTCTTTTTTTCTTAACAGATTTTTTCTTTCTTGAAACTTTCTTCTTTGGTTTCATTTCTGAAAAAAAGAAATAATAAAGAATTGGTAAAATTCCAACTGTATTTAATAACGCAAGAACAACAAACCATCCAACTTGTTTCTTTCGTGCTGATTTCCATAATCCCAAAAGTTTCCAAACTAAAGACCAAATAACAATCATAACAAATAACCAAAGGGTCATTCCTAATTCATTAGCTAATTGTGAATAATAGTTTTGCATAAGTTACCAAGTCTCCAGCGATTTAAAAAGATTTTGTTTTTTAGTGTTATCCTCATCAAGTACTGATAAATGTTTAAATAGTATTTCTTTCTCCATATTCCATCGTATTCCATATATAGTATATTGGAGTGCTGGAGCATACAAGATATTGTATGTAATATAAGATGGAATGTCCATACTGCATGAATAAAACTTCGCGAGTAACCGATAAAAGGGAATCTCCTTCTGGAATCAGAAGAAGAAGAGAATGTCTCAAGTGTAAAAAAAGATTTACCACATATGAAAGAGTGGACAAAGGGGACATGTATATCCTAAAAAAAGATGGACGAAGAGAGCTATTTAATCGAAGAAAATTAGAAGAAGGGGTTAATCGAGCTTTTGAAAAACGAGCTATTTCACAAGAAAAAATAAACAAATTGGTTGAAGAGATTGAAGAGCAATTAAGAAGAAAGGGAGTTAAGGAAATAAAAAGTGAATATGTTGGGGGATTAGTAATGAAAAAGATAAAAAAATTAGATAATGTGGCTTACATCAGGTTTGCATCTGTGTATCGAGATTTTCAAGATGCTAAAGATTTTAAAAAAGAGTTAAAGGAATTGTAAATGGCTAAAGGTAAATTAAAAATAAATAGATATCTTACAGAAGCAGGGAAAGCACCAGGAGATTACTTTGAATGGGAAAAATCAGATGTAGATATTACAGATGGAGATAATAAAGTAATATTTACTCAGAAAGAATCAGAATTTCCTGAAAGATACAGCCAGCTAGCAAGACAAATTATTGCATCAAAATATTTTTTTGGAGAGATTGGAACTCAAAATAGAGAAAATTCATTGAAAGACCTTGTTGGGAGGGTCACTACCACAATTGAAGGTTTTAGCTATGGAGATGGTTATTTTTCTAAAGAAGATTCTAAGGCATTCCAAGAGGAACTTACTTACATATCATACAATCAAATGATGGCATTTAATTCTCCTGTTTGGTTTAATGTTGGGACACATAATTTAATAGAACCAAGTAGTGAGAAAAAAGAAGCGTGGAGAATTGCTGAGAAAGATAAGAATATTATCTATGAAACTCCTTTTGGACCTATAGAAATTGAAATTAAAAAAGGGACTGCAATCCCAATTGAAATTGGAGAAGATAGATTATTCCCCCAAACCTCTGCTTGTTTCATTCAATTTGTTGAGGATAGTATGGAAGGTATTATGAACCTTTCTAAAAAAGAAGCATTGTTATTCAAATATGGTTCTGGAACTGGCTCAAATCTTTCAACACTTCGTTCATCTTATGAAAAACTTTCTGGTGGAGGAAAACCCTCTGGACCACTAGCCTATTGGGCATTTTATGACAAGGTTGCAGGAATTGTAAAATCTGGAGGAAAAACAAGAAGGGCAGCTAGAATGAATTGCCTTGATGATGACCATCCCAACATATTAGAATTCATAGATTCGAAGATGGTGGAAGAAAAGAAGTTACATATTCTTATAGACAATGGAATTCCTTTTGAGAATGCACAAGACAGTGTAAATTATCAGAATACAAATATTTCTGTGAGGGCAAGTGACAAATTTATGAATGCTGCACTTAATGACGAAGAATGGCAAACAGTTCCAGTTCATAATAAAGAAATGGCAGATGAAATGCCAAAATATAAGGCTAAAGATTTAATGAGAAAAATTGCAGAGAATACTCATTTTTGTGGAGACCCGGGGATGCAATTTGGCGATACAATAAATAAATGGCATACTTGTAAAAATTCTGGTAAAATAAATTCTTCAAATCCTTGTTCAGAATTTATGTTCTTAGATAATTCTGCGTGTAATCTTGCTTCATTGAACTTAGTATCTTTTCTGGAAGGAGAAACCTTTGATGTTGAATTATTCAAGCATGTTACTAAATTAACAGCAATTTCCCAAGACTTGCTAATAGATAATTCGTCTTATCCTACTAAAGAAATTGCAGAAAATTCTCACTTATTTCGGCCTCTTGGAACTGGTTATGCTAACCTTGGTGCCCTAGTTATGTCTCAAGGATTGCCTTATGACTCGGATGGAGCAAGAGCCATAGCTGGTGCAATAACTGCGTTAATGACTGGAACCGTTTATGAAACTTCAACTGAGATGGCAGAAAAGAAAGGGACCTTCAAAGAATACAAGAAGAACAAGGAACCGATGATGGAAGTTATGAATATGCATAGAGAAGCATTAAAAGAAATTGATAGAAAAAAATTACCAAAAGGATTAGAAAATATTTTAGATGAAGCAGAAAAAACATGGGACAATGTGATAGCGAGGGGAGAAGAATATGGATTTAGAAATGCTCAAGCAACGGTTCTTGCTCCTACAGGAACAATAGGTTTTATGATGGACTGTGATACTAAGGGAATTGAACCAGAAATTGGATTGGTGCAAATGAAGAAACTTGTGGGGGGAGGAATATTAAGATTAGTCAATGGAACAGTAATGCCCGCATTGGAAAGATTAGGATACGATAAAAATCAAATGAGTGAAATAGAAAAATATATCGAAGACAATGCAACTGTCGAGGGAGCACCCCATATTAAAGAAGAGCACATCCCTATTTTTGATTGCTCTAATAAACCTAAACAAGGAACAAGAACAATTTCTCCATTAGGACATCTAAAAATGATGGCGGCTGTTCAACCTTTCCTTTCTGGAGCAATTTCTAAAACAGTAAATATGCCTGAAGAAGCTACAGTTGAAGAAATAAAAGAAACATATAATGATGCTTGGAAAATGCGGTTAAAGGCCGTTGCTATTTATAGAGACCAAAGCAAGAGATCACAACCACTTAGTTTTGCTGAGAAGGAAAATCTTCTTGAAGAGAAAGTTAAGCCAGTAAGAAGAAAATTATCTAATACAAGAGATGCCATTGTTCATAAGTTTGAAATTGCTGGAGGACATGAAGGCTATTTGACGGTGGGGATGTATGATGATGGAACCCCGGGAGAAGTATTTATTGATATGAATAAAGAAGGAAGTACAACAAAAGGATTGGTAGATGCAATTGGAATTTTGACTTCAATGTCTTTGCAATATGGTGTTCCATTACAAAAAATAGTTGAAAAATTTAGACACCAAAAGTTTGAACCATACGGAATGGTAAAAGGACATCCAGAAATCCACACAACAGATTCAACTATCGATTACATTGCTAATTTCTTAGGGAAAAAATTCTTAGGAAATGGTAACGAAGAAAATGGAAACGGGAAGGGGAATGAACAACCTGCTGAAATAAAAAAAGAAAAGAAACAGAAGGAAGAACCTATGGAAGAAACAGGAGGCTTTTGTATTGTCTGTGGATCCTCTATGATAAAGAAAGGACACTGTTTAGAAAAATGTTCAAAATGTGGATGGGAAAGTCCAAAAGGTTGTGGAGAATAATATCTATCTTTAATCATCATAATCTATATAAAAAATAATAAGACATAATAATATGATAAAAGTGGTTGAGCCAAAAGTTAATGTTATTGATTTTGGTCCTAAGTTGATTCTTAAGGATGGAACAGCAATAACTCCTGATGAATTCGTTTATGGAGCTGCTGGAATTACTTACAAGGATGTGGGTGCCTTGAGTGAACTTATCGAACTAAAAAAGAATGATGTTGAAATTCGAGAAAAAATAAAAACTAGTTTAATAAAATCTGGTGGTGCAGGACATGCTTCTATGGCAACTACTCCTGGCATGTGGATTTTTTTAGAAGGTAATTGTTCGAAGCTCGTGGATTCTATTTTTACTGGTGCTAGATTTGCAAGTTCTTTAATGCCTTCTGGAAGAAGAATTCCCATCACAAAAGACCAAATTGTTGTTCCAAGAGGAATTCATAAAAGAGGGAAAAGTGCAGAGAATGTTTATGTTCAAAGTCTTGAAAATTGTATTGGTGCTTATGAAAAATTGCAAACCCAAGGAGTTCCGAAACAAGAGGCAAGCAAAATTGTTCCTTACGGACATAGGGGAGGGGGTTTTGTGTTTATGCCTATGGAAACATTAATCTCAATATCTAAAAATATGGGATATGCTCCAGAAGATATTCCTGAAGAAGGAAGAATGATTGTTTCTCAATTAGAAGAATTCATTCATGGTAATGGAATGGAAATAACTTATGAGGCAAGGAAGGCTGCTCCGCGAGAGGGTTGTCCAAATCCAAATATTTTTCACCACCGAAATAATTTAGCACAAGAACTTATAATGCAAGGGGAAAGTGAATTACATACTCCAACACTCTTAACTGAAAGTTACATTCCTAGCTTAGAAAGAGATGGAAGGATAGCCCAATTTCTAATGCAAAGAGAAGAATTATTTGAGAAACATCCAGAAAACATATGGAGAGAATGGCCCAACTTATTATCTAAACTTGATGAAATTGTTCAAGATTATAATAATTCTATTCAGGTTACTACATTGTCTAATTCTCCTTGGAGAGTTTGGGGAGAAGTTAAAAGACATAGAACACTCCCACAAATAACAGAACCTATTTATCATGCTGTTGAACGAGCTAATCATATCAAAAATCATAATTTAGATTCTCCGTTGGTAGAGGATGTTTTTTCCCTTCCTGAATCTGTAAAAAATGAAAAAGAAAATTTTCATCTATGGAAAGACACGTTTATGGATTCTCTAACGGCTTATAATTCTTTAACAAAAATGGGTGTTTTAGAAAGTGATGCTATTGCTGTTATTCCTCGTGGATTAAAAATGGGAATTGTAAAAACCTTTGATTTGTTTAATTTAACAACAGGATATATGTCTTTAAGATTATGCACAACTGCTGAACCAGAAATGAGAGAAACAACTGAATACGAAAAAACTTTGTTTTTGGATTCAAATATGCCAGAAGCAGTAAAAAAAATAATAGAACCAAAATGTGCATATACTGGTTTCTGCCCAGATAGGAATTGTGGTAAAGTTAAAAATTATGTCCCTTCTTATGACAAAGAATTTCATAAAGAAATGCAATTAATTAGAGAAAAAGAAATTAAAGCTGTCATATAAACTTTAAAGAGAATTGGTATAATGAAAATTAAAATTAAAAAACTTCATCCAGATGCTATCATTCCAAAATATGCTCATTCGGGTGACGCGGGGATGGATTTGTTTTCTTTAAAAGAAATAACTTTAGTGCCACACTACCGTATTGCAATTAAAACCGGAATTTCTATTGAATTGCCAAAAGGATATGTTGGTTTAATTTGGGATAAATCTGGGGTTGCTTTAAAACAAGGAATAAAAGCTATGGCGGGCGTGATGGATGCAGGTTATCGGGGAGAATACAAAATAGTTATGGTTAATTTATCTTCTAAAAATTTTAAAATTAATAAAGGACAAAAAATTGCTCAACTTTTAATTCAGAAAATTGAACGTCCAGAAATAGAAGAAGAACAAAGTCTTTCTGAAACTTCTCGAGGTGGAGGCGGTTTCGGAAGCACGGGTTCTTAATCAGAATATTTATAAATCTCTTTATTTCTATAAACCGATGACAGAAGACAATAAAGTTTCTGAATTAACAAACGGAGAGTTTGAGGAATTTATCAAAGACGGAATTACATTAATTGATTTTTTTGCGGAATGGTGTATGCCTTGTTTGATGCTGGCTCCTGTTGTCGAAGAAATGTCTAAAAAGTTTGATGGCAAAATAAAATTCGGCAAAGTAGATATTGATAGTAATCGCGAATTTGCACAAAAATTTGGTATTAATTCTATTCCAAATCTAGTTGTGTTTAAGGATGGAGAAGTTCTTGAACAATTTGTCGGCTTGATGTCTGCAGAAGATTTAGAAGAAAAGTTGAAAAAGTTTATTTAAAGATTTCTTTAAATGCCTCATTCATATACATAATCGCCCAATTTCTTAAAAACAATGCTCCGGGAAAACTGTCTACATTTTCTTGTGCGTAAACATAAACTTTATTTTTATCAAACTGGAATTCTTTTAATTTATTTTCTGTAAATTTAATATATAAATTACCAAACGAGACACAATTAGAATCTTCTTTATTAAAATAAATGCCCCCACCAACATTTCTATTTATTGAAAAATTTTTAACTAATCCGTTTTTTGCAAGAAGTATCTTATCTTCCCATACACCAAATCTTTGAAAAGGACCCTCTTGAAAGACCTTTGGTTTTTCCCTTAAAAAAACTTCTTTGACCCACCTTTCTTTTCCTTTATCTGAAAAAGGATAATTCCTTAATTCTTCATACCATTCTTTAGCGACTTGGGGGAAAATGCGATTGGCAATAGAACCATCAATTACTATTCCTTCATTCAATAAACTAGGATGAAGGGGGATATAAAAGGAGGTTTCATAAAGGATAGGCAATTCTTCTTTTTTGAGGAATAATTCTTCCAATTCCATAAATTTCATTGAAGATTTTTATTTAAATAGATTATTGCGCCAAGGATTAATTTTATAAATTAAGTTTATCTAAAAAGGATTATGGCTCCGTAGCTTCCCAGAAGGGATGGCCTGTTTGCAGGCCTCAGCTTAAAAGAAGCTTCGCATGTCAGTATGGCTCCGTAGCTCAGCTTGGTTAGAGCACTGGACTTTTAATCCAGGTGTCGAGGGTTCAAATCCCTTCGGGGCCATTTCCCACTTTAGCAGGGTTTTCCTAGAAATTCCCATAAAACCCAAAGTTTTTTAAACCAAAAAAAATAATCTTTTATTATTGTACAGTTGTAATTACTAACAGTACTCTCTAAACCCCCTTTTCATACACAATGCACATTCTACAACCCAAACATACTAAACTAGGCGACAAAGAGATTGAAACTCTATTAACAAAACTAAATATTTCTAAAACACAATTACCAAGGATTCTTTTGAGCGATCCTGCTCTACCTGAAAACTGTCAGGTTGGAGATGTCATCCAAATTAAACGAATTGATGGAGAATACTTCCGAGTTGTCATATGAAAACAAATAATCATCTTGTCGTAAAAAAGTATCTTAGAGAACACTCTTTAGTTGAATCAAACTTAACATCATTTAATGATTTTATTGAATATAGGATGCAGGAAATTGTGGATGAAATTTCTTCAAACATTGACAATGAAGATTTTGAAATAAAATTAGGAAAGATTAAAGTTGAACGTCCAAAGATTATCGAAGCAGATGGTAGTTCTTCTTTGGTTCTCCCATATGAATCAAGAATTAGAAAATTAACTTATGCAGCTCCAATTACTCTCGAAATAACTGTAAGAAAAGGAGACCAAGTTGATTCTGAAACTGTAGAAATTGGAAAAATTCCAATTATGGTAAAAAGTAATGTTTGCAATATTCACGGAATGTCAAAAGACGAACTCGTTAAAAATTATTCAGACCCATTAGATCCTGGAGGATATTTTATTATTAACGGAAATGAAAGAGTAATGATTATGGCTGAAGACCTTGCTGAAAATCAGCCGTTCATTGAAACAGATTCTAAAGGTGTTTTGACTCTTCGATTATTTTCTTTGAGAGGGACATATAGAATTCCAATAAGAGTTACAGAAAATAAAGAAGGAATCTTTGAAGTTTCTTTTAGTCGATTCAGAGATTTGCCTGCAATCGTTATCCTTAAAGCATTAGGGCTGACAAAAGAATCTGACATCGCGAAATATTTAGAAAAAGAAGAAGACAGTGTAATTGTTAATCTTTATGAATTTGCAGAATTAGCAACAAAGGAAGACGCAATGATGTACATTGCTGAGAAGACTAATTTGCAAGGTACGAAAAAAGAAATTCTTGATAGAGTAAAGCAAAGAATTGATTCTTATTTGTTCCCACATATTGGACAAAAGAAAGAAGACAGAATGCGAAAGGCAATTACTCTTTGTAAATTAATAAAACAATTTTTGATTGCTAAGGATAATCCTACATTAAGAACAGACAAAGATCATTATGCTAACAAAAGAGTTAGACTTTCTGGGGATTTACTTGCAACATTATTTAGAGTGAATTTAGGAATTCTTATTCGAGACATTCAATATTCTTTACAAAAATCTTCTAAACGGAAGAAGTTTTTTTCTATAAAAATTATTGCTAAATCAACTTTATTTTCTCACAGAGTTGAATCTGCAATTGCTACAGGAAGTTGGACTGGTGAGCGAAGCGGTGTAACTCAAAATATGGATAGAACAAATTATCTTACTCTTACTTCTCAATTGCAAAGAGTTTCAAGTATGTTGGCTTCTGACCAAGAAAACTTTATGGCGCGAACATTGCATCCGACTAATTATGGAAGGTTCTGTCCAATTGAAACCCCAGAAGGAACAGAAATTGGATTGAGAAAAAATCTTGCTATTTTGAGCAAAGTTTCAACAAGGGTGAATTTGGATAAAGAAAAATTTCTTAAGGAATTGGAATCAGTTGGTTTAGAAAAAGAAGGGGTTGGGGGAAGTGATGTTTTCTTTAATGGAATGTTTGTTGGAAGCGTCGCAAATGTCGGAGAATTTGTTAAAAATATTAGAGAAAGAAGGAGAGATTCTTCTTTGCCAGTTCAATTAAACGTTAGGGACAATTTTTATTTTAATATTGTTTCAATTTCAACAGAGCCGGGCAGAGTTTTGAGGCCATTAATAATTCTTGAGAATGGTTCTTCTAAATTAAAGAATGAACATTTGATTCAATTAGAGCAAGGAGAACTTAGCTGGGATGACTTGGTGAAAAAAGGAATTATTGAATACCTCGACGCTGCTGAAGAAGAAAATGCCCTTGTTGCACTTTATGAAGAAGAAATAACTCCCAAACACACACATCTTGAAATAGATAGTATTGATTTATTTGGAGTTGTTACAAGCTTGGTTCCATATGGAAATCACGATCAGAGTTCAAGATTAAACAGAGGAAGTAAAACTCAAAAGCAGGCATTAGGATTATACGCTGCGAATTATTTGTGCCGACTTGATACAGATGTAAGTGTTTTACAATATCCGCAAAAACCAATTGTTAGAAGTTTTGTTTATGATATTTTCAATACTTATCCTGCTGGACAGAATTTAATGGTAGCGATTATGACTTACGAAGGATACAATATGGAAGACGCACTTATTCTTAACAAGGGAAGTTTAGACAGGGGTGTGGGAAGAAGCTTTTACTTTAGACCTTATTCTGCAGTTGAAATGAATTATGCTGGAGGATTAAAAGATGAAATTGCTATTCCAGAAAAAGATGTTTCAGGTTATAAAACTGAAATAAGTTATCATCTTTTAGAAAATGACGGGATTGTTTATCCAGAAGCGTCGGTTAAAGAAGGAGAAGTTCTTATTGGAAAAATGTCTCCTCCAAAGTTCTTGTCAGAAGCTAGGGAAATTTCTGTAAAGACAAAAAAAGAATCAAGTGTTACAATGAGGCAAGAAGAAAGTGGAATTGTTGATGCTGTTTTTGTTTCAGAAGATGCAGAAGGGAATAAAATTATTCAGATTAAAACAAGAAATCAAAGAATTCCAGAATTGGGGGATAAATTTGCTACCTCTCATGGACAGAAAGGAGTTGTAGGAATGATTGTTCCTGAAACTGACATCCCATTCACATCTAAGGGAATTAGACCAGATGTTATTTTCAATCCACACGGACTTCCGAGCAGAATGACTGTAGGTTATTTGTTAGAATTATTAGCTGGGAAAGTGGGCTGTTTGAAAGGAGAAATTATGGATGGTACTTCTTTCTCTGGAGTTGGAAAAGAAAAACTTGAAGATGAACTTACTAGATTGGGCTTCAGATACGACGGTAAAGAAACTATGTACAATGGAATTACTGGACAGAGAATGGCTGCAAAAATCTTTATTGGAAACTTGTATTATTTGAAACTAAAATATATGGTTGGGAACAAGATACATGGAAGAGCTTCTGGAAAAGTTGCTTTACTTACAAGACAACCAACAGAAGGGCGGTCTCGTGGTGGAGCATTAAGACTTGGAGAAATGGAACAACAAGCATTAGTAGCACATGGTTCATCTTTACTTTTGAAAGAAAGATACAGTTCTGATAAAGTAGTATTGCCAATTTGTACTAACTGTGGAAGTATTGGAATTGATGATAATATTAGAAATAAAGTAATTTGTCCTATTTGTAATAGTGAAGATGTTGAACCAGTAGAAGTTTCATATGCATTCAAACTTTTAGTGGAAGAACTTCAAGGATTACACTTACACACACACTTTAAATTAAAAAATAAATATGAATAATGGAACCAATAAGAAAACAAATTAGTGAAATAAGTTTCTCATTAGTTAATCCAGAAACTATCAAAAAACTTTCAGTAGCAAAAATAATCACACCTGAACTTTACAATATTGATGGTTATCCAGTTGATGGGGGATTAATGGATTTAAGATTGGGTGCAATTGACCCAGGAGTAAGATGTAGAACTTGTGGTGGAAGAATCAAAGAATGTTTAGGACATTCGGGAAGCATAGACCTCGCAAGACCGGTTGTTCATTTAAAATATGTTCCTTTAATCGAACTTGGATTAAGATGTTTTTGTAAGGGTTGTGGAAAGTTAATGCTTGCAGATAAATCTTTAGAAAAATATTCTCCAAGTGAAAGAGCGAAAAAAGCTAAAGATTCTAAAAAATGTCCTCATTGTGGTATTGAAAACGAAAGAGTTAAATTGGACAAGCCTACGAGTTTTTACGTCGGTAAAAAAAGACTTTTCCCAACAGAAGTGAGAGAAATTCTTACAAGCATTCCTGATGATGAATTAAGAAAAATAGGAGTGAACCCTGCAACTTGTAGACCAGAATGGGCAATCTTAACTATGCTTTTAGTTCCTCCTGTAACTGTGAGACCAAGTATTATTCTTGAAAATGGTGAAAGAAGTGAAGATGACTTAACACATAAACTTTCAGATATAATTCGGGCGAATCAAAGGCTTTGGGAAAATTTGAACGCTGGAGCACCGGAAGTTATCATAGAAGATTTGTGGGATTTATTACAATTTCACATCACGACATTTTTTGATAATACAGTTGCAAGAATACCTCCTGCTCGACATAGAAGTGGACAACCTTTGAAAACAATCACAG
>CAYUEW010000011.1:0-3615 GCA_964444095.1 Candidatus Woesearchaeota archaeon
TGATTGATCGCTTTCTCCAATCCCAATTACTGCGTCTCCGCCATCTCTCATAATTGCTGAGACATCTGCATAATCCAAGTTAATCAAACTAGGTAAGGTTATTGTTTCAACAATTCCTTTTACCATTGTACTAACCAACTCATTAGCAACTGCAAAAGCCTGTTCGATAGGCAATTGTCCTGCAATATCAACAAGCCTATTATTATCTAAAACTATACAAGTATCTGAGACATCTCTCAACTCTTGTAATCCAAATTCAGCTTTGTCAATTCTTGCTTTCTCTGCCTCAAAGGGCATGGTTACCACACTTATTACGACTGCACCACTTTCTTTAGCAATTTGAGCGACTACAGGCGCTGCACCAGTTCCAGTTCCACCACCCATTCCAGCGATGACAAAAACCATGTCAGCTCCACCAACAGCTTTCTTTACATCAACTAACGCTTCCTTTGCAGCTTCTCTTCCCCTAGTCGGGACACCACCACAACCTAAACCACGAGTCAACTCCTTACCAATAAGAAGTTTCTCATCAGCCTTGGTTACACTCAAATGAAGTGCATCTGTATTAGCTGCGTAGATTGTCGCGCCGTTGATTCCTTTATTAAAAAGCCATGTGACAGCATTGCCACCCATTCCTCCAACACCAATAACTTTAATGTTCGCTTTTCCTGCTCTCAATTCATCAAAGTTAATGCTATGTGTATCTGAATTTTCTATTGCCTCTTTTGCAAAATCTAACACCATTTATTTTTACCTCCTTATATTTCTCTGTTACTTTTCTACGAAAAGTTTATATATTTCATACATTTCTACCTATTGTTAAAGAAAGAGATGCCTCATAGATTAGTGTTAATTTAATCTATTTGATGTTTGAATTAATATTAAAAAGTGAGGTATCTTTTATTTTTAAAGATTTAGATTTTATAACTCCATAATTCTTTCAAGCTCATCAATCTTTTTCCAACTCTTTTTCAATTTCTTATTCGCTTCTTTCACAATAATTTTCAAGAAATTATCGTCTACAAGAATTTTATTAGAAGAAATAATTGGAAATTCTAATTTTTCTGTGCTATTCAATTCCAAAATAATATTATTTGTCATTGAGATTATACCAGACCTTTTCCACCCCACAAGTTTAGCTTTATCAAACAATTTTTGAGCAACCACCAAATCTTTACAAGCAACATGAAGGATACAGGGTTCTAATTTAAATTTTATTTGTTTATTTTCTTTTAAAGATAAAATTAAATCTTCTTTCAATTGCTCAAAAGAGATCTCGTCGTGATAAACCTTAACAAAAAGCCCTTTTCGTTTTTTGTCTTCATCTAAAATTAATACTCCCCTACCAGCACAAGAAGAAGTTGTATAATATTCTTCAGAAGAATTTATTTTATTGCACAAATTTACAATTCTCTTGTCCCAATCTCCCTTAGAGGATTTATCTAATTTAGAAAGAACTGAATTTTTTCTTTGAATAAATTTTTCCATTTGAAATTATTCCTTCTCCAAAATTTTAGCATCAATTCCTTCTTCCTTACAAAAATCAACGAATTCTTGTGCATCACTTACTGTTCCTGCCACGCTTCCATAATGCATTGGAATAGCTAACGAAGGCTTAATCAATCTCACTGCGTCTAACGCCTCTTCTACGCTCATTGTAAACCTCCCCCCAATAGGAAGCAAAGCCACGAATTTCTTATCTTCTTGTTTGTATCCCGTAAGCTTTTGCATTTCAGGAATCATATCAGTATCTCCTGCATGATATAACACAAGCCCATTCATTTTTATCAGATAACCCAACCAACCATCCTCTTTCCGATGAAAAGGTTTGTCTATATTATATGCAGGAATCGCACAGATATTTATTCCTCCGAAACTTAATTCCCTCCCCGACTCTACAACTTCGATATCAATTGGCACATTAAATTTAGTTATCTTGCTTTGACAATCTGCAGGAAGAATTATCTTTGTTCCTTTTTTAATAATCTTATTCATATCAACAATACTACAATGGTCATAATGACTATGTGTAAGCAAAATCAAATCTGCTTTTTCCATGCCTTCGGGGATATTATATGGGTCAATATAAATTGTCTTGTGATTCTTAATTAAAAATCCAGAATTACCTAACCATTTAATTTCAATGCCCTCTATTTCCATATCACTAAAAATTACTCTTGTTTTTAAATATTGCCAAACATAAACAGCCCTTTTTCAAAACTTGGGGGAGGAAATCCTTGCGATTCAAGAATTCTCTTTTCATCTCTCCCACAGATATAAAGTTTATCTTGAATAAGCTCTCCCAAATTAGAATTATTCACCAATATTTCCCCTTTCCCTGTATATTTATTATCTTGGATTTCTAACTCATTTGCGAGAACAAGATCCACCTTTATATCTTCAAATAAGTCTTTAGCAAGATCCAGATATTTAGAAACAATACGGGCATTATTCCTACTTACAACTCCCACTTTTTTTACTCCTAATTGATTTACTAAACTATTCCATCTAAAATTAGGGCTAAAGTTATCTATGGTCCTTGTTAAAATTCTCTGAGGGCATCCTTCAAAAAGGGGTAGATAAAAGAAACATCTTTTGTTTGCGCATAATTCTTATATGCTTTTAATACAGCCTTAGAAAAGTTCCATTTTTTTTTAAAAGGTAAAAAAGAAAAATAAGCCAAAATCTGGTTATGTATACTTTGATTATTAATCATAACTTCATCAAAATCAGTAAGCACATCTACATTGTTAATCTTATCCTTAATAATATCTGTTAGCATTATTGACCAAGAAAAAATGTGTTTTTAAGATTTTGCTTATTCAGATTTTGGTTTCTTTTTAAGAAATTTCATCTTATCAAAAAAGAAGAAAATATTTTTTTTCTTCAAGAAAACCTTAACGCAAACTACCCAAGAAACTAATAAGACAAGCACTCCAAGAATACTAAAACTAGCTATCTTATTATCTTGAATAAATTGTTTTGATGAATTTAAAGGCACATTTACCGCATTACCCATAATGGTGAAGAAACTACATTTTGTTTCACAAACTCCTCCACAATCAATTCCTTGTTCATCTTGATTCATCATACCATCAGAACAAGTCTCTGGCATGATACATGCTTGTGAAATTGCTGGCTTACCTGAACTTAAATCGCAAGCATTAAGATCAGTACAATCTCTAATCTGAGAACTTTCAACACATTCTGTCCATCCCCCACATTGCCAATTTGGTGTACAAGTACTTTCTATAACTGCTGCAGTTATTGTTGTTTCAGTAGTAGTTGTGGTCTCAGTTGTTGTGGTTGTTTCATCTTCTTCATCTTCTTCACAAAAATTATCAACACAACTATAATCAGGATCACAACTTCCACAAGAATTTCCACACCCATCATCCCCACATTCTTTATCATCACAACTAGGAAAACATTCTTCTTTTACATTACAAATATCCTCATACCAATAACCTGTTGCCCCAGTACAAGTTGTTTCATCTAAACATAAACTTAAATGATTTACATCACAAATATCTCCAATACATTGTCCACCAATAATTATCTCTTCACAAGTTTCGCAAGTTTCAGCGCAACCTTCAACACATAATGTTTCTGTGT
>CAYUEW010000011.1:3715-20160 GCA_964444095.1 Candidatus Woesearchaeota archaeon
ATTCTGCTACACAACCTTCAACACATAATGTTTCTGTGTATTCTGCTACACAATCTATTTCACAAACAACACATTCTGTATCTCCTTCTTCACAAGTTTCAGCGCAACCTTCAACACATAATGTTTCTGTGTATTCTGCTACACAACCTTCAACACATAATGTTTCTGTGTATTCTGCTACACAATCAATTTCGCAAAGAACACAATCCAAAATGGCAGTACAGTTTTCTTCGGTTAATTCTTCCCAAACATAACCCTCGATTTCACAATCAACTTGATTATCATATCCTTCAATCACAGCAAATCCAGTAAGTCTCGGATTTGTAACAAACAAACTTCCGATTGCCAATATTGCTAATAAAATAAAAACTGCGAATAGAACTAACCTTTCATCAACCCCCTTCAATTTTTTCTTTACCATCCCTTCAACATAAAATAAGAAAAAGCATTTAAATATTTATCTGTTTTTTGGCTTACAAAATTTTTCTGAAAAAACAAACCACCAAAACAAAATTAATAAAAACAAAAACAAAAAACCACAACTAACTTAGTCGTCTTCGAGCATGTCTTCGGAATCGTCTTCTTCCTCGTCCTCGTATTCGTTTATCATTTTTGCCTCCATTTTAGATAAAAGTATTGAAATTAATGACTTTTAAAAGTTAACTAACCCTAAAAAGTCGTATCAAAAGTAGAGAAAAACTTTTAAACCAAAAACTCATAATTCGCGTTCATTATGGTTTCATTCGCGTCATAGTCCGAGGGAAACCGATAGCATCTTTGATTGTATTCAATCCACAAATCCATTTTATCAATCGCTCTGTTCCCAATCCATAACCGCCGTGAGGAATTGCACCGTAACTATGAATATCAAAATAATAAGAATAATCTTCTAACTTTTCTCCTTTTGCTTTTAAAGATTTTTTTAATTCCTCTATATTTGTATCTCTCTCACTCCCTCCGATTAATTCCCCGTTGGCTTCTGGTCCAAGCATGTCAAAACACCTCGCTGTCTTCGGATTCTTCGGGTCACGAGGTTTGTAAAATGCCATCACATCTTTCGGATAATGAGTTACAAAAACTGGCGTATCATACAGTTCCATAAACTTCTCTTCTTCAATCGTTCGTAAATCTTTTCCCCACTTAACTTTCATTTTCTTTTTTTTCGCTAAATCCTTCAACACTTCATCATAAGTTACTCTAGGAAATTTTTTCTTGAGGGTAGGCTCTAATTTTTTAGTATCTCTCTCTAAAATCTTTAACTCATCTTTATTTTCTTCTAAAACCTTCTTAATCACATGCTTAGTCATACCCTCTGCATAATCCATCAACTCATCTAAATTCGCCCATGCGACTTCCATCTCTGTATGCCAATATTCTGTTAAGTGCCGGCTCGTCTTTGATTTTTCTGCTCTGAATGAAGGAGCCACACAATAAATTTTTTCCAAAGAATAAATTGCAGATTCAGCATATAACTGCCAAGTTTGAGCAAGGTACATTTTCTTACCAAAGTAATTTACTTCAAACATCGTCGGACCTTCCTCTGCTCCTCCAGGAATAATAATTGGCGATTGAAATTCATAAAAATTATTTTTTCTAAAATATTCATGCAAGGCTCCAACCACAGTACTCCTTATTTTCAAAATTGCAGTCATCTTCTGGCTTCTCAACCATAAATGTCTTCTATCTCCCAAAAGTTCTTCGTTCAAATCTTTCTGAATTGGAAATTCGTTGCTTAATCCCACTATATGAATAGAACTAACTTTCACCTCATAACCAGTAGGTGCTCTCTCGTCTTTTTTAATCGCTCCAGTAATTTCCAAAGAACTTTCAATTTGAATCTTATCTATTTCATCCCACTGCTTTTCAAAATTTTCCCTCGCCAACACACATTGTATAATCCCTGTTGAATCTCGTAAAATTAAAAACCGAAGCTTATTACTCCCTCTTTCTCTATATACCCAGCCACGAATTGAAACCTTCCCTGTTCCCTTCTTCATCGCTTCTTCAATTGATATAAATTTCATTTTCCTTTTTTCTTTGGCAGATCCAATTTAATATGAGCTTCCTTCAATTGAATATCTTTTATGGATGAAGGTGCATCCATCATAACATCTCTTGCTTCTTTATTCTTTGGGAAAGCAATAACTTCTCGCAAGCTATCTTCTCCCAACAAAACCATCAAGAGCCTATCAATTCCAGGAGCAATTCCTCCGTGAGGCGGAACTCCATATTTAAATGCAGTCAACATATGTTCAAAATATTTTTTGTCACTTTCATCAAACCCAATTAAATCAAAAATCTTCTTTTGAATTTCGGGATTATGAATTCTCACACTACCTCCTCCAACCTCAAATCCATTCAAAACTAAATCATGTTGATAACTCTTCGCCTTACCTGCATCTTTCTTATTTAAAAATTTCAAATCAGAAGCTTTCGGCAGAGTAAACATATGGTGCATCGGCGCATAGTGTCCATCTTCGAGCTCTGGTTCAAAAAGCGGAAAATCAATCACCCAAGCAAAAGCCAATTCATTTTTATCTTTTTTATCTTTTCTCAAATCTGGCTTATCTGTCCCATATTTCTTCATGCACTCTTCATATGAAAGCCGCGGAATTTTTTCAAAGGTTAATTTCTTCTTAGGAAACAAAGTTTTAACCATCTTGATAAACATCTTTTCAATCAAATCCAAAATATCCTTTTGTTCAACAAATGACATTTCTAAATCAAGTTGATAAAACTCGCCAGGACTCCTATCTGCTCGGGGGTCTTCATCACGCATACACGGAGCAATTTGAAAATATTTATCCATTCCCGCCACCATCAATAATTGCTTATACTGTTGCGGACTTTGCGGAAGCGCGTAAAAAGAACCGGGATGAATTCTACTCGGCACAATAAAATCTCTCGCACCTTCTGGACTTGATTTAGTCAAAAGTGGCGTCTGAATTTCCAAAAAACTTTCTTTATCTAAATAATCTCGAATAAACTTTATCATCTGATGTCTCAACTCAATGTTCTTCCTCAATTGAGGATTCATTCTCAAATCAAGGTATCTATATTTCAAACGAATATCTTCCTTAACATTTTTCGGGTCAAATGGAAGTTTACTCGCTAAAGAAAAAATCTCCAAACCATTAACTTCCACTTCAACTTTTCCAGAAGACAAATCTGTATTCGCCTTAAATCGTTTTTTCACTTTTCCAGAAATACTAATACAAGATTCTCTTGTTAATTTTTTGGCAAGTTCAAAACCTTCATTATCTTTTTTCACAATACATTGAACAAGTCCGTACCTATCTCTTAAATCAATAAAAATCATTTTGCCCATAATTCGTAAGGTATCAACCCAACCAACAAGAGTTACCTCTTTTCCATTGAGTTTTTCGTTCACTTCTCCGCAAGTATGTGTTCTTAACATTTTATTATTTATTTAACAAACTTTTTAATAATTTCCATTACATCCTTCCCAGAAATCTTTCCGTGAAGTTCTTTCATCACCAAACCCATATATGCTTTTTCAGACAAGCCTGGCTTTTCCTTAATAATTTTTCTAATTTCTTCTTCAATTTCATTTACATTTACTTCTTCGAATTTAATAGCTTTTTCAAATCCCTCTCCTTTAACTAACCGCGAAAGAATATCCTTAATTTGGCTTTCTAAAATTTTCCCATTTTTAACAAGTTTCAAAATACTCGGAACTTCATCTTCAATAATTTTATTTGTTTTTTCTAAACTTATTTTTTCTTTCGCTGCAATTTCTTTAGGAAAAATCAAAAGAACCTTAGAAATAAGTTTAACATTCCTAACTATCTCCAACATCTCTTTAAATTCTTCAACTTTATTTTGTTTAAACAACAGCCGAATCATTTCTTCGCTCAATCCTTCTGCTTTCAACTCGCCCTCTATTTCATCCTTTAATTTTGGCAAATCTTTCTTTGTTTCATTAATCAAATCTCTGTGAATTTTCAAAAGAGGCAAATCTGTTTCAGGATACATTCTCGCAGCACCAGGCATTGGACGCAAAAATTTAGTAGTTCCATCTACCAAAGAATTCCTAACTTCTGATTTTCCTTTCGCACCCTCTTTAATTTGTCGCTTAACTTCTGTTTCAATTGTTTTAATCATAATCTTCGGATTCTGAAAACCTTTAATCTCAACTCTTGGATGTCCTTCAATAGAAATATTAACATCTTGCCTGATTGTTCCCAATCCCCGTTTAACTTTCGCACTCCTCAAAATCTTCCCAATCTGCAAAGCACCTTCTTTCAAATGTTCTGCATTCTTAAAATCAGGAGCAGTCGCAATTTCCACTAAAGGAATTCCCAACCTATCTAATCTAAAAGTATTCTGCTTTTCTCCTTTCTCAACTATCCTCGCAGCATCTTCTTCTAAATAAAGTGCATCAATTTCAACTCGGCCCAAACTTGTTTCAATCCAACCATCACGCGCAATCATAACTGTCCGCTGGAACCCAGAAGTATTTGAACCATCGATAACCGTCTTCCGCATAATTTGAGAAATCGGAATTATTTTCATATTAAATAAAAACGCAATTTGTAACACAATCTTTAACGCTTCTTGATTAATTTCATGCGGCGGTTCTTCGTCCAATTCAACTAAACAAGTCGTGTCATATCCCTGATAAACAAATTCTTTATTTTTTGAAACCTCGTGCCTTGCAGCAACATCTACTTCTCCGCTCTCCCCTGCAACCGCGTGAAGTTTTCTTTTAATGACATAGTCCGGTTCATCTTGTCTCAACAAAGATGGACAATTACAAAAAAGTTTTTTAGTATCTAACTGCTGATGAATCTCCAACCCTGCCTTGAAATTCAATTTCTTATAATCCAATTCAGTCATACAAGAAAATAGGAGAAAGAGTTTATTAAATTAATGAAATCTTTTACAATAGATTTTTATCTCGTCCCAATTTTATCCAATAATCTGTTAAATTCCAGCGAGGAGGCAATACCTGATATTCTTCTCTCGCAAAAAATAAATCTATCCATCTTTTCTTTTCTTTCCCCCCATTCAATTGGGGATCTAAAACATTTTTTTTGTATAAATGAAGCCACATAGGTAAAGCACAGGGATTAACCAACTTCAAATCCAAATCACTTGTATCATTATCCCATTTCTTTTCTGTTGCATGAGAACCAATTAAATAAACCCCTTCAATGTGTGACATCTCGTTTATATCAAAATGCCATTCGTTACAAAACCTATCAAGATTTTTGTGATACACCTCTTTTGCTTTTTCCATTTTTCTCAATAATTCAACAGTAGGTTCTCCTGTTTCATTTTCATAATTAGGGTAAACTAAATATCTTGGATTTGGCATTTTATTTTTCCGATTTATATCCCAACAGGTATCTTTCTAAACTATCTGTCATTTTTCCTAAATTTTGAGTAGTTACCTTGGAAGGATCTGAACCAACATAACTAGCAAAATTCTGTAAAAGAGTTAGATAATCTCCAGAAACATAAAATTTTTCTATCTTTGGGGAGTATATATGTCTTCCATCCATAGTTGTTTTTTCTACCTTTAATCTTACTGGATTTAAATTTACATTATCTGCAGTGATAATATTTTTTACATCAACAATCCTAGCAATTTTTGAATTTATTAATTTTTTAATGGTATGATTTCTATCTCCATTCATTGGCTTTTCCCCAATTCCTAAAATTTTATATTTAATTTTTTTTTCCAACCTTTCTTTTTTATCCTGTCCAAATTCATAAAGAGCCTTTCTAAATTCTTGATATCCCTTCACAGCAGAAGCACCAGAAATAACCTCATCTATACAAGTAATTTCCATCTTTTCTCCATGGTAATTTTCTTCTAAAAATTTCTTGTACCAATGAGACATAATTTTGGATCTCTCTCTAATCCTACTTGAATTGGGAGGATACTCTACACTTCCTAGATTAAAATGTCTATCAGAAATAAAAAATAAATCGACAAAAGGCACTGCACCTATCACTGGAGCAAAAATATAATCTGGTTTCTCAGATTTTAAAATATCTGAAGCTTTTTTTATACCTTTTGCAAATTCTTCAAATTCTTCTAAAGTATATTGTTCTATATTTTCCATTCCAAGAATAGATTCTTTTCATTTTTAAATCTTCCCATTTGTAACCCCTATATAGTCATTACTATTTCTCACAACAATCAAAAAAGTTTATAATGTTTATATGGCATTTATTCTCATGTCAAAGAAAGAAGGAAAAAGAACAAAAAAAATAAAGGAAGAAATTGAAGCTGTAAAAAAAGAAAAAGATAAAATTTTTGCGGCTTTAGCAAAATCCGGTTTTAGAAACAATAGAACGTTTGGTCAAAAAGCATCAGATTCTTTAACTAAAGGGGCTGGTAGTTGGTATTTTATTCTTGGTTTTCTAGGTTTCATAATCCTTTGGATGATAATTAATGTATACTTCTGGAGCAAATATCAAGTAGGTAAACCTTTTGACCCCTATCCATTTATTCTGCTAAACTTAGTATTATCTTGCGTGGCTGCAATTCAAGCACCAATAATTTTAATGAGTCAGAACAGAACTACTCAACGAGATAGGTTAAAAGCAGAATTTGATTATAGGATAAATAAAAAAGCAGAAGAAGAAATTAGAGAAATCAGACACTTATTGCTTTCAAGAAGTAAAAAAGAGTAATCAAAAATTCTCATTAAATCCTTGTGGATGTGACTTATGCCAATTCCAAGCACTTTGAATTATGTCATCTAAACTAAATTTCTGCTTCCAACCAAATTCGTTTTTTATTTTAGAAGAGTCAGCAATTAAAACCGCTGGATCTCCTGGTCTCCTATCTTCTTCAAATGCTTTTATTTCTTCACCAGTAATTCTCCGAGAAGCTTCAATAATCTCTCTTACCGAATAACCCTCTCCACTCCCTAGATTGTATTTCTCACTTTTTTCTTCAAACAATAATTTTTCCAATGCCAAAATATGGGCTTCTGCCAAATCCAACACATGAACATAATCTCTAACACAAGTTCTATCTTTAGTATCATAATCTATCCCGAAAATTCTAATAAAGGCTTTTTCGCCCAAAGCTACTTTGAGAATTAATGGAATCAAATGAGTTTCTAGGCTGTGATCTTCTCCAAGATTATAACCTGCACCACAAGCATTAAAATACCTCAAACAAACAGATTTTAAATCATAAGCATAATCATAATCATCAAGAATATTTTCAACAATTAGTTTAGTTTTACCATAAACATTAATTGGTTTTTTTTCCGCATCTTCAGAAATAGGCACAGAATTAGGGATTCCAAAAATCGCCGCAGAAGAAGAAAAAATAATCTTTTTCACATTAAACTTTAACATTACATTCAGAAGATTAAGTGTATTCAAAACATTATTAACATAAAATTTTTCTGGATAAAGCATAGACTCGCCAACCTCAATAAATCCTGCAAGATGCATCACTGCATCAATATTATTTTCTAGAAAAATTTCCTCTAACCCTTTTGTATCTCCCAAATTAATTTTATAAAATTTCACATTATCTGGAACAGCCCAAGAATGCCCTTTGCACAAATTATCAATCACTACAACTTCGTAACCTTTTTCTAAAAGAAACCTCACAAGATGGCTTCCAATATACCCTGCACCACCAGTCACTAAAACCCGCACCATATCAATTTACTGATATCAATATTTATAAGAATTATATATCATTCCTCCAACCTCTCATTAAATTCATGCGCGAAATTATGCAACATTTTTTCTTTGACACTTCCTTTATTCTTTGCCCATTCTTTATGTCCTAAAACCCACCCAAGTTTAACAAGTGCAGTTTCTGCAAGCATGTCTTCAAGATAAATAACTCCTGTTCCCAAAGTTTCTCTACCATTAGAATAAACCAAAGGGTCCAATCGCCCATTAATGCACTGCGCTGTAGCACAAACAATTATTCCTTTACCTTGAACTTCTTTAAGTTTCTTAGTCCACGAATTTCTAGCTCTTTTAGTTGGTGCATGCCCCAATCCAGAAAGTTCAAGAACAATTCCCTTATACTTTTTTTTCAAATAATAATCTAAAATTCCAGAATCTTGCCCAGGATAAACTTTAACTAAAGCAACTTTTTCTTCAAACTTCGCGTCTAATTTAACTTTCGAATTTGTTCTCCGATTATATTCTGAAAGAACTTCAATTTTATCTGGGAAAATTTTAACGAACGGTTTTGCATTCACAACTTTAAATGCGTCTCTCCGAGAAGTATGCAATTTTCTAACTTTTGTCCCAGGCATTGCATAACAATAATCATCATTTGAAGAAGAATGCCCAACAAGCATAACCTCTGCCATATCTGAAATCGCTGCTAACGCAGAACATTGCAAATTCAAATTCGCATCAGAAGAAGCTCTATCAATACTTCGCTGGCTATATGTTAAAACAACAGGTTTGTTTAAATCTCTCAAGAAAAAACTCAGCGCCGCAGAAGTATAATGTAAAAAATCAGTTCCGTGTGTAATAATTATTCCTTGTATATCTGCTCTATCTAAAAGTTTTTTCGCTGTCTTAGCAATCTTCTGCCAATCCTTAAAATCCATATCCTCACTTGCTTTCATAAACGGAACAATCACTTCTTTCACATTCACTTTCTTAAATGCCTCTGGATAAAATTTGAATAAATCTTGAGGTGTTGTCAAAGGTGCAACCCCCCCTGTCCGTGAATCCAAACGAGCGGCAATTGTCCCTCCAGTAATAATCATCGCAATTTTAGGCTCGTCTGCTTGCCTTTTTACTTCTAGAGCACTTACTTTTTCTTCCCCCTTCTCTAAAACTTTAATTTCCAAAACTTCTTTTTTATTAAATCCAATATTATAACCAGAACCCAATTTCAAAAGAACAATCCCTTTTTCTGTTTCAGGACTTTCTAAAAGCGTTCCTTCGTATATAACTCGCGTAAGATGCAATTCAACATAATCGCCTGGCTTTGCCTCTGACTTCATAAAGAAATAAACGAGATTAGATATAAAAAATTATGTATTAATTCAAAATTTTATTTAGGAAAAACTACTTCTGCTAGATCTAGATACAATCTACGATATTCTCCACATTTCCGTGTTTCACAAACTTCTACTGCTAAAACAATGCCAACGTGATATCCAAACTCACAAGCAGGATAATATTTCCGCCCATTATGTTCAAGGGGCTTATATTTGAAAACTTTGCTTTTTAATTTCTTTGGTAAATCCTTTTTTTCCAAAGATAACTTTTCTTTCCTTAATTCTTTTTCTAACGGACAAATTTTTTCTAAACGTCTTCTTTTCATATCCTCCAGCCCTATAGATACTTTTTAAGAATTATAGCATTCTAAAATAACAATGGGCCTACGAGGATTCGAACCCCGATTAACCGGTCCGAAGCCGATTGTGCTATCCATTACACCATAGGCCCTTACGACAACAAGAAAAGTTAAGTTTTTATATGTTAGGAATTTTAAACTTAAATGGCGCTAAAAAGACACCATAAAATAATCATTGGAAGCTTTAGTTCTTTGGTAATTATCTTCATGATAGTCGGAAGTATCTTTGTTTACACCCTTTTTATGAAACAAAATATTGATTACAGTACATTAAACAATAAAATAACCAAGGTAGAAGGAGAAACACAAAGTCAGATAAATGTCTTGGCTGAAAGTTTAATGGAAACGCAAGAACTTGCAGAAGAAAGTCAAGAAGCTCTTCAATTAGAATTAGACTTATTGAAAGCATCTGCAGGAGAAGACTTCTCTGGAATAATTGACGACGTAATTGATTCAGTAGTCTCCATAACAACAAACACTGGTGAAGGAACAGGATTTCTAATTTCTGAAGACGGGTATGTTGTAACAAATTATCATGTTGTAGAAGACAGCACAAATATTCAGATAATTACTTATGACCAAGAAGTAATCTCTGCAGTTCCTATAGGTTATAATCCAACAATGGACATAGCATTATTAAAAATTCCCGGAGATTATGATGCTTTAACTTTAGCAAATTCTGATGATATCCAAATTGGAGAAAAAGTTATTGCAATTGGAAATCCTTATGGATTAGAATTTTCTGTAACAAGTGGAATCGTCTCGGCAGTACACAGAGAAGGAATAAACGGAGTTGAAGCATATGTTCAAATAGACGCTCCATTAAATCCCGGAAATTCTGGAGGCCCATTGATTGACACAAATGGCAAAGTAATTGGGCTAAACAATTTCAAAGTGGGCGACGGAGAAAGTTTAGGATTTGCTTTAGAATCTAATTATATCCAAATGACTATAAATGAAATATCCCAACTTGTATTAGAAGAGGATTTGCTTTAAATGAAAAAACAAAATCAAGAAGGTTTGACAGTAAAAAAAGAGGAAAATTTTAGTGAGTGGTTTACCCAATTAATAATTAAAACAGAACTTGCAGATTACTCTTCTGTTTCTGGTTGTATCATCTTAAGACCACGAGCATATCAAGTATGGGAAAAAGTAAAAGAAGCTTGTGATAAAGAGTTCAAAAAGATAAAAATTCAAAACGCTTATTTTCCTTTGTTCATTCCAGAGAAAGCATTTGAAAAAGAAAAAGAACATGTCAAGGGATTTGCTCCAGAGGTCGCTTGGGTTACTCAAACAGGAAATACAAAATTAAAAGAAAAACTTGCTATCCGTCCAACTTCAGAAGCCATAATGTATGAATCTTATGCTAAATGGATACGAAGTTGGAGAGACTTACCTCTTTTACTCAATCAATGGAATAATGTGGTTAGATGGGAATTTAATAATCCAGTTCCATTTTTTAGGACAAGAGAATTTTTGTGGAATGAAATGCATACTGCATTTGCAACAGAAAAAGAAGCATTAGCACATGGAAACAAAATAATCCAAAAATATAACAAAGTTACTGAAGAATTAATGGCCCTTCCAGGAATCTATGGAAGAAAAACAGAAAAGGAAAAATTCGCTGGGGCGATTTTTACAGAAAAAGTCCATCACTATCTCCCTAACGGACGAATAATCGAAGGAACTTGTTTCCATTACGATGGACAAAATTTCGCAAAAGCATATGGAATAAAATTTTTAGATAAAAATGAAAAAGAAAATTTTGTTTTTCAAAACACTCATGCGATTTCAACTAGAATGCTCGGAACAATGTTTGCGATTCATTCAGATAATAAAGGATTAGTAATCCCCCCGAGGATAGCTGAAAACAAAATTGTAATTATCCCATTATTATTTAAGGGAAAAGAAAAAAAAGTTTTAGAAAAAGCAAAAGAAATATCAAAAAAACTTTCAAAGTTTAGTCCTATCTTAGATGAACGAGAAGAATACTCTCCTGGATGGAAATTTTCAGAATGGGAGTTGAAAGGAATTCCTATAAGAATTGAGATAGGACCAAGAGATTTAGAGAAAGCTTCTGTTATTATCGTGAAAAGAAATACCTTTGAAAAAGTTTCAATTAAGATAAAAGATTTGCAAAAGCAAATTCCCAAAATTTTAGAAGAAATTCAAAAAGAACTTTATGAAAAAGCAGAAACTGAATTGAAAAATTCCATTAAAAAAACAGAGGATAAAAAAGAATTAATTAAACTAATCAAAGATAAAAAAATGGTTAAAGTTCCTTTATGTGGCATGGAAAAATGTGAAGACAATTTAAAAGCAGATACTGAAGGAGCAAAAGTATTATTTATTGATTCTAAAGAATCTTCAAAGAATAAGAAATGTATAATCTGCAGAAAACCAGCAGAACATATAGTCTATGTTGGTAAGAGCTACTAAGTACAGCTCATTTCATCTATTTTTTACTACTCGTATTTGTGGTCGATTGAGTTAATCTCGTCTTCAAGTCTCAAAGTGACTTCCATAAGTTGACTTAATTCTCTTTCAACGAATTCTTGCTCCATTTTTTTTGCGTACTCCATTTTTAAAAAACAGAATCCTGAAGAGATCTAAATTGATAAGAAGTGTTTCAATTCAATTCAGACCCCAAGAGGAAACTGAATTAAATTGAGGGAAGTTTAATTGTATTGCATACTAAGTCATATACATTCATACATATCCAACCTAGTCTGTTACTCATAATAAATTCAAGAAAAAACTGTTTTTATACTTTTCGTAACTAAAATAGTATAATCAAATTTATAAATAAATAAATGCTAACGAAAAAATGACAACAGAAAACAAACAAGTATATCAATATCGAAAAGAAGATTTCATCCCAATAGTTGGAGTAAGGAAACATATGAATAGATGCTTTGAAGAAATGGAAAAACATCCCATCTTAAACTGGAGCGAGAAGTATAATGCTCAGTGTTTTATTCGAGATGCGGGACTAATCTTCTACAATGTAGCAATCTTTTTACCTCCACTACTTATTGGATTAGAAAAACTTGCAGGGGATTAATCCTTCTCTAAAAGTTCTTTAAACTTTTCTATGTCTTCTATCTTTATCCTAGCACCAACAGCGTCCTCATGCCCCCCGCCCGTTGCATCCTCTAATTGATTAATAGCATTTAAAATTGTTTCTCTAATTTTTTTACCCCTCACAGAAACATTTACTTTTAATCCAGAAACAAACATCACAACGATAACTTTCTTTGGAAAAATATAACTAAGTTCATTTGCCAAATCTGAACTCATGCTTAGCTCGCCAGAATATTTAAAAAATAAAAATCGCCCCTCATTCACATTCGCCTTTGCTTTCGCAATTAAATGAACATATCGATTATTAATATAATTATATCTATCATGCATTGTTTTATTCTTAGAACATTCTTCCAAAACCTCATAAGGAGTTTTAACTTTCATCAGAAATCTAAACATATTCACCACGTTAGTTGTTCTGTCCTTTAATGCAAAACTAAACATCAAAGCAATCTTTCCAATTTGTGAACGATAAAGAATTCCAAAAGCGTCTTTACTTTTAATTCCCAAATCAGGATATTCTTTTAAAAATTTAGAATAAAAAGAGGGTACAAACTTATCTGAAATACTCCCAGCAACCGCCAACCATAAATCTTCTTTCCTCTCTGTAATTCTCTGACACAAATATGTAACAGGTTCATTGCTCTTAAATCGATTCAAAAGAGGATTATAATAATTTACAAATTCCGGAATTGTTTTTTTATCAATTTCATGGTGGTCAATCCAAACAACAGGAATGTTGACTTGTCTTGCTTCCTCAAAAAATTCTTTCGACACACGAGGTTTATCTAAAATAAAAATATAATCTGCATTGAATTCTCTTACTTTTCTAAAATAATCTGCAGTCATGTTAGGAAAAGAATTCACTAAAACTCCTTTTCCTTTTCCACAATATCTCTGCAACAAAAGAAAAGAGCACAATCCATCTGGATCATTATCAAAAAAGAAAACCGGATTCTGAGCATTATCTAAATGTTCTCTTATCTCTTGCATTTGTTTTTTTGTTAGCATCTATAAATCCTCCGTAATGATAGTTTTTAACTTTTTATAACCAAAGAAATCTGTCGTATAATTGTAAGCTCCTGCATTCAAAAAAGTAATCCTATCTCCCACTTTTGGATTTTCCAACTTTACCTTATATCTAAAAATATCGTCTCGGGTTGGAGAATTTCCTTTAATCAAAAAAGAACTTCCTTCTCCTGATTCTCCTTCTACAAACATTTTATTTTGCCCTATGAGAGTGTCCAATGCACAATTGTATATGGTGGTATTCAAAACAATAATTGAATCATAAACTTGAATTATCTCTGTCTGAAGTTTAACCGCTGGCCCAGCGATAAATCTTCCTGGCTCTATATAGGTTTCAATTCCTAAACTATTTAACCAATCTCTTGCTTCAGCAATTTTTGAAAATACATATTTTTCAATATCTACACTATGGCTTCTATACTGAATTGGCAGACCTCCTCCAAAATTGACAAACGAAATAATTTTCAAAACAGATTCCTCCAAGGAATCTTCTAAGTCTCCTTTAATATTCCACTCGCTCGTATTCTGAGATTTTCTATGAATATGAATTCCAATTTTCTTCAAAAATTCGTTGTCTTTCATCTCTAAAATTAGTTCATTAACTTTTTTTGAACCCATTCCATAAACAAAATATTTCCCGCTACCAATCCTATGCTCTTGACATTTCATTCTCAAACCAAGATTAATCTGAATCTTCTTTTCATTAATCACTTTCAAAACTCGGCTTAAATCCACTTCATTGTCTACTACAAAATTCCGAATTCCTTCTTCCAAAAGTTTTCCCAGTTCCTCTTCAGATTCTGCCTGCAAAAAAAACCATATCCTGTTCTTATCAGAAATTTCTTTAATCTCTTCCCACGCGTGAATAGAAAAATCACAATCGCTTGTAATCTCCTGAAGAACTTTTGCAACTTCATGATTCGTCTTATAACTATAAGAAATTTTAATTCCTAATTCTTTCAACTTTTCATATTGTTTTAAAACTTTTTTCCTAGAAAGAACAAATCTAACTTCATTCATCTTTCAATAACCCCCCTCGTTTTAATTTATCTAAAACGCTTGTCATCATCAAAGGAAAAGTAATGCAAACATCTCCATTTACTGTCGCAGCTTCTGCATCATCTTTAATCTTTCCCCAAGATTTTGCTTCTTGGGTTGTTGCTCCAGACATGCTCCCTGAACTTGCATGACTCGTCGTCAAATAAACCGCGTAATCAAAACCTCCAGAAAGCAAAGCAGAAAAAACAGCATAATGTTTTGAAATGCTTCCCCCCAAACTAATAATCCCTTTCTTTTCATCAAAAGACAAATCTGTTACAATTCTATCCATATCTAAGATTGTATCTACAATAAAATCCTTGTGCTTTTTTTGAAACATAAATAAATGAAAGCCAAACGAAGAATCTGCAATCCCGGGACAATAAATCGGAATATTATTTTTCGCTGCTTGAAACAAAATAGAATTCTCATCATTCAACATCAAACCTAATTCGTATAATAATTCAGAAGAAGAAATTCTCTTTTTCTTCTCATAAATTTTCTCTAAATAATTTATCATAACATCTTCAAATTTCATGTATGATTCATTTCGGATAATCAAGTTACCAACCCGATTTTCTCCTCGCTCATGTAATTCTGTATCATCTGCATAAAAACTTCCAATCTCAAAATCTTCTTGAAGTGATTTCATAATATCTTCTTCAATTGCTCCAGAAGTTGTAACTAAAATATTCGGAATTTGTAACTTACAAAGTTGAGCAAAGAATCCCCTTAAACCAGAAGTAACCATATTTGAAGTAAATGTCAAAAAAACTTTCGCACCAGAACGCTTCATTTTCAAAACAACATTCACGGCTTCATTAAGTTCCACTGCTTGATAACCCACAGAGCCAAAACTATCAACGAGCTCTTCAACAGACATAGTTGGCTTCCATAAAAAATCTTTAACTTTTTTCATTTTATAGAGTAAATACTAGAAATCTAATTAGGAATTGGTACACAATCAGATGAAATCGCATCCATATAACCCCTAAAAAAAATTCCTTTTTAAAACTTCTTATTAGACTAGTATATTCCACCACAAAAATCTTTTTAAAGGAAAAACGCTGATTAAAACTACAATGAATAAATGGACTGAAATATTGTTTGGATTGATTTTGCTTAATGGAGCAATTCTTACATGGAGCTTCTCTCAAAATTGGGGAGTATTCTGGGACTTTGGAACAGCAGCATGGGAATTTCTAAAAGGCGGAGCAATTTGGTTTACAATTCTAATCGGCTTTATTTTTATAATGTTAGGAATTAGTGACTTGAAAGGATAATTAATTTAATAAAATTATCAAACAACCTTCTATAACTCCTGCAATTATTAAAAGAGGGACGATTACAAAGAGAAAAACTTTTAAGGACTGCAGTAAATTTTTTTTAAGAACATCATATTTATTTTTTTTAAACATAAATGTCCCTAATTTTAACCCCAATCCTAATGCAAGAAAAATTGCAGGGAATTCAAAAATTCCGTGGGGAACAAGATTGAATAAAGAAATAATCCCGCTTTCATTAACACTCAATGCAGAAACAAATCCTAAAATATACCCATTTCCCAAGGTTGCAATTAAAGGAAAAACCCCAAAGAAAACTCCTAGCACCATTCCAAAAAAACTACTTTTAAGATTATTAAAAAAAATAAAATTAATTAATTGAAATTGAGACAATCCTTCTGTTTGTGCTAAAATTTCTTGCATAAATTCCATAATTGATTCGGAAATTATTGCTGGTGCAGGAATAAAAAAACCAATCAATAAAAAGACCACAAACACTCCAATAACCCCATAAATAAATTTTTTAGATTCCTTTATGTAATTCCAACATTCTTTATACTCCCTCCTTAAACTAAACTTTCCTCTTTTCTTTTTCATATTAACTAAATTGTTGACGAATAACCTTTGTTTTATTTTTATATTTCTTTCTTAAATAAAAACCATAAGCTAGACCTAAA
>CAYUEW010000012.1:0-19057 GCA_964444095.1 Candidatus Woesearchaeota archaeon
TTATTATTATTATTATTATTATTATTATTATTATTATTATTATTATTATTATATACTCTATAATATATATTTTTTTAAATAAAAGAAAAATCAAAAAATAAAATTTTTTCCTTTTAAATGTTTCTATGAGAAACCAAGGGGTGGGTCCTTAACTATCATATTTTAAAATCTATATAGATTCACAGAAAAGTTTATAAGTTATTTACTGTTAAATTTATCATGCAGGAAAATAAGAACATTTTTAGTACTCTTATAGGAAAAATGATTGTGACAAAAGAAGGAAAAAGATTGGGATTCCTCAAAGATATAACTTTTGAAACTAAATCTGGAGAATTAATTAATATTGTTGTTAAAGATGCCTCTCCGTATACAAAAAACCTTAATTTAGAAAGAACAAATTCAAATGAACTTTTAATACCTTATAGCGCGATAATAGCTATTGGGGATTTTGTTATAGTTTCAGAAGAAGATCTAATTTAATTATCTAAATATTTAAAAACTAATTTTTTATCTTAATAAAATGAGAATTGCTGGATTTAATTTTAAAAAAATAAGTGTGGAAAAAACAGGGGAGAAAGTAGAAGATTTAAAAGTTAATACTAAGGTAGATATTCCTAAAATGGAAGTCTTAAAACCAGAATTTATTAAAACAAAGGACGAATTGGTTCAAATTGATTTTACATATATCGTCAATTATGAACCTAACTTTGCAAAAATTGAAATCGTGGGGAATGTTATTGTGGCACTAGACCCCAAACAAGCAAGAGAGATTATAAAACAATGGGAGAATAAAGAAATGCCCGACGAGTTAAGGTTAAGTTTGTTTAATGTTATCTTGAGAAAATCGAATATCAAGGCATTAGAATTGGAAGATGAATTAGGGTTGCCCCTCCATATACCCTTCCCTCCTTTGAAAATAGATCGTAAAGAGAAAGAATAATTCTAGAATAGTTTAAAAATTACATTTCTTTATTTTGTATATGAGAATTTCAGAAACAAAGAAAGATAAAATTTCAGAGCAAATCTTAGCATTCTTATATTCTATCTCCCCTAAATTGGTCTTTAATTCATATATAGCTCAAGAAATTGCAAGAGATGAAGAATTTACAAAGATGTTGCTTTTGAAACTGAAAGAAAAGAAATTAGTGATGGAAGTGAATAAAAATCCCCAAGGAATTCCTTATATTAAAAGATCTAGATGGAAAATTAGTGATGCAGCATATGAAGCATATGCCCAACATCAATCTCAATAAACTTTTTATAGTTCTTTACTACTTATTTTTATGGATTCAGTGAAGGAAGCATTTTCTCGTGTAAGAGAGGATATTGACCTCTTAAAAAAAGAATTAACTTTTTTAAAAGAGGGTTTAATTGAAACAAGGATAAGTATGAGAGAAATTTGTGAAATAGTGCAGAAAGTCAATCAAAAGGTAGAAGAAGCAGATAAAAAACAAGTAGAAAACATACCAACACAACAAAGGAAAGATTCTACAGAACAAAAGGGTTTTTCGACAGATAACTTGTCTTTTAACCCCTTAAAACCCAAAAATTTGGGTATTTCCACAGGAAATGAGGGGGTTTCGACAGACAGACAGACAGACAGACAGACAGACAGACAAGAAGAAAAAAGAGAGGAAAAACTTAAAATAACATTAAATGATGCCACCACGATTTTAGAGTCCTTGGACAGTATAAAAAAAGAAATACGAATTAAATTCAAACGAATTACTGAACAAGAACTTTTGGTTTTCTCGACGATTTATCAATTAGAAGAGGAGCAGAAAGAGGTAGATTATAAGGCTCTTTCTAAAAAATTAAATTTAACAGAAAGCTCTATTCGAGATTATGTAAGAAGATTAATTAATAAAGGGATTCCCGTCGAGAAAAAGAAGATTAACAACAAGACTGTTTTGTTAAGTATCTCTCAAAATTTGAAGAAGATAGCTTCTCTAACAACAATTTTACAATTAAGAGGGCTTTAACTAAGTTAATCCGTATACCGAATAATTTTTATCTCTCTCTTTTAAGGCCTAGAAGCTTTTTTCTTATCTTTAACTCTCACTTTCGTCTTTTTTAATAGTCTTTCTTTGATATTTTCTGGTATAAAAACCCTCTTTTTCCCATTTTTTTCAATAATTTCTTCTATTAAAGTCTCACTTTTCTGTTTTATTCTATTAATTTGGCCCCTAATAGTAGATCTTTCTTTACCTAACATTGCTGCTAAGTCATCATAACTCAATTTCATCTCTGTATTCAATAAAATCCATAAAATAGCCCTTTCTGTTATTGAAAATTGGGATAAATTTGGTGTTTGAACAGCTGTTTGAACAGCTGTTTGAACAGGATAAACAGCCCCCTGTTCTTTAAACACCTGTTTAGTTTTAAGAATACCCCCCCTTGGTTTTATTTCATTCATAATTGAAAGCACATTTTTTACTCCTTCAAGATTTTCTTGCGTCGACGATAAAACAGATTTTATTTCTTCAATTTCTTTTTTTCTTAAATTTTTTTCAGAATCAAGGTGTTTAATCCATCCACTAACAGAATCCATATCTCGTTTAACATTTTCAAACCCTTTTCTAGTTTCTTCTTTAACTTCTTTAACTTCTTTTTTTCCACTTAACAACCAAAACATACCTTTAATTAGGAAATGTTCTTTAAAAATCTTTCTTCTCGACGGAGAATTTTTTTAAAAATCTTCTCCAAAATGGTGAAAAAAGGAGTTATTTGTGAGCTTTTTTTGGGGTTTAAAGAAAAAAAGAAGGTAAACAGCCTGTTTAAACAACCACAAACAGCCACATAAGAATAAAACAGTCAATAAATTTAACTAAGGCACCCTAAGTTCACAATCTTTTCTTGAGCCAATAAATAAAAGTGAAAAATTAATGAATCTGGCACCATAAAAAGAAGAGTGAATAAATCAAAATTTTTAAAATTGAAAAGAGCGGGAAGGAGATTTAAAGAGGAACATAGAAAAGAACTTTGATTGCTAATTATCCTAACGTTAAGTTTTACGATTGCATTTTCTTGGAGGCGGACAACATTTGATTTGTTTTAGAGAGTTATGCAATTTTTTATAAGAACCCAAAATCCCCCCCTTTCTACAATCCTCGCGCCTTTAAGCATAGCTCTTTTTTCTTTCTTATCAATAAGATTAACTTCTCACCTTCTTAAAAAAGGCCCAACCGAAGATTAAATTTAAATGTTCTTTTGTGATAATTCAAACCTAACCATTAATTAGGGTTTATGTAAAGATCTTAGAGAATTCTCGGGGTTTAATTGACGAAATGGAGAACAAAATTCCTAAAGAAGAACATAGCAGTTACATTAAATAGCTAAAATTTAGGAGTTAGAAAGATCCATTATGTTTTTATAGAGAGAATAATAATAGAAAGTCCCACAAGAAAGAAATTGGTTTTGTTTAAATCACAAGAGATGATTAAAAGAGGAGAGTGCCACAAAAAATAAGATTTTTCTTAAGGTTTTTTATAAAAATCAGTCCTTTTTAGGTTATTCAACATAATATTTATATACTTAGGGCACCCTAAAAGAACGTGAACTAGCTCACAGGAGACCTAAGTTCACTTAATAAAGAGAGGATGGCAATAAAAGCAATAGTTTTTGACATAGGGGACGTATTGCAAATAGGTAAACGTTCAAGAAAATCAATAGATGGACACCACCTCTTAGGGATACATTATTTCATAGCAAAAAAATTAAAAATTTCTTTAGATCAATATTTTGATTCAATTGACATAACTTACGCAAAATCCATTGAAGGAACTATTCCAGAAAAAAAAGCATTAAAAATATTAGCAAACAATCTTAGAATTTCAGTTAAAAAGTTGAGGATACTTTTTGTAGGAGCATATAAAAGAAATTTCAAATTTAATACGTTTTTGTTCAAACAAGCAATTAAATTGAAAAAAGAAGGGTATAAAATCGCGATTCTTTCAGATCAATGGTATCTTTCAAGAGATGCTTTATTTTCAACAAAATTGAAGAAAGAATTTAAGCCAGCAATAATTTCTTGTAATGTTGGGGTAAGGAAGCCAAATCTCAAGAGTTATAGGTTACTTCTCAAAAAATTAAATCTTCCAGCAAAGAACTGTTTATTTATTGATAATCAAGAATGGAATCTTAAACCCGCTAGAAAATTGGGTATGAAAACAATTTTATATAAAAATAATAAACAGCTGTTTAAACAGCTGTCTAAAAAACTAAAATGACAGATTCAAAACCCCTTGGTGTGATTTACATACGTGTTTCAACAGAAGAACAAGCAAAGAAAGGAATTTCTCTAGCCGCACAAGAAGAGGCTCTTAAGAATTATGCGTCTGCTTTGGGCTATAATGTTTCTAAGATTTATAGAGAAGAAGGAAAATCTGGAAAAGACATCAAGGGCCGGCCAGAAATGAGACAACTTTTAGAAGATGCGCAAACTCACAAATTTCAAGCAATTTTTATTTACAAATTAGATAGATTTTCAAGAAGTTTGCGAGATTTGATAGATACAATTGAAAAACTAAAAGAATGGGGAATTGATTTTATTTCCTTACAGGATAAAATAGAGACCACTTCTGCGTCTGGAAAATTAATGTTTCACATAATTTCTGCATTTGCCGAGTTTGAAAGAAATGTTACAAGTGAGCGAACAAAATTCTCAATGGATAAACAAGCAAGAGATGGGAAAGTAGTCTCTCGAGCACCCTTTGGGTATAAATTAGAAAAAAAGAAACTTTTTAGGGCAGAAAAGGCATATCTTGTGGGAGAAATCTTTCAAGATTTTTTAAATCAAGAAATTAGTTTAACCAAACTAGCAAAGAAATATGGTTTTTCTGTTAATGGATTAAAGAAAATCTTGAAAAACCAAACCTATTTGGGTAAAATAAAATTTGATGGACAAACTTATCAAGGAACCCACCCCCCATTGATTTCCTCAACACTGTTTAATCATGTTCAAAATAAAATAGAAAAATTGGGGATAAAATAAGATTATCTCTTAGAACTTTGTCGCTTACTTCTTGCCTTGCTATCTCCTGGTTTGCAAGTTTCTTTTCTTCTAACGTCTGCTACTAACATGTTTCTGTCGTAATCTAAAAAGGTGCTTGTAAGCTTTTTTGATTTGGAAAAAGTAGAAATCGCATTTGCTAAAGCAACCCTTGCCGCTTCTACCTGCCCTTTTTCTCCGCCCCCCTTGACAGTAATTTCTGCATCAAATTTTAAACTTCCAATGATGTCTTGGGTAATCCTTAATGGTTCTTCAATTTTTAGTTTATCCAAGAAGTTTAGTGTTTGGTAATCTTTTTTATTGATTGTAATTTTCCCGGTTCCTTCTACAAGCACAGCTCTTGCAACAGCTGTTTTTCTTTTTCCTGAAGCAACTATTTTCATTGGAATATTTCCTCCACTTTCAGAATCTTACTTTTATAAGGGACCTTTGGTTTTCTACCCGCAAGAATTTTCTGCGATTTTTCATATTCTGTCGGAATACCCACGTAACATTTAAGTTTTTTGAAAGCTATTTTCCCTCTCCCCTCTCTATGGTTGGGTAACATTCCTCGCACAGCTCGCCTAACAATTTGTTCACTTAACCGAGAAACTTTTGGACCTTTCTGTCCACTTCCAACTTTACTTCTTTTTTCTTTAAAATCTTCTTGAATTCTTTTTTTATTTCCTGTGATTATAACCTTTTCACAATTAACAATAGTCATATCTTCCCCTTCCAATAATTGCTTTGCCACAAAACTAGATAATCTTCCTAAGATTGCATCAGTACCATCCACAACTTTCATTGCCTTTCCTCCGATCCCGAATAAAGAGGATAATAGCTTTTTATTATATTTGCAACCTCAAGAAGTATCTGGCTTTTTGGATCTACTTGTACCCTATATCCCTCTTCAGCTTTTCTAACTGCTTCTCTTATAGGTTCAATATCTAAATATTTGTTATTTATACTCATTTTAATATCCTCATGTTTTTACCTTCTGGATTTTTTTTAATCTCTTCAAAGATATTTGAATATTCTATTCCTGCCTTTAACAATTTTTCCCTAGCTTTTTTAGAACAAGTCAAAGAAACAAGTTTGCCTTTTTTATTTATCTCTCCTTGACTAAGAATTTTTCCTGGGATTACTAAGATTTCTTTTTCTTTCATTTCTTTGTTAATTTCTTCAAGGTTTAGATTTGCCCTATTTCTTCTAGGTCCTGCTAAAATCCCGGCAACTTCTAACCAAGCTTTACTTTTTTTAGCAGCAATTATTGTGTCAACTATCTCTTTGTCTGTTTTTCTTTGCAATTGTTTTTCTATTAATTGTTTTGATTTCATTTTATTTCGTAAGAAGTATTAACTTCCCACTATTGCTTGCGCTCGCAGGTAGAAATTCGAATAATTATTGATTTATAAAACTATTGTTATGCGGAAGCCAGGATTCGAACCTGAGTAAGCACTAAGCTAACAGATTTTGAGTCTGTCCCGTTTGACCACTCCGGCACTTCCGCATAGAATTAATCTCATTCTAGCATATAAAAAACTTTAGAATTATTTAATTTTCTTTGAAATTTCAGTCAAATCTTTTTTCAAAGTAGCAATTGATTTTTTAAAAATATCTGCTGGTTCCATTTGTCCGAATGATTCAACATTAAGAATTAATTCTTTCCCATAAGTTGTTTCTGATTTTTCTTTAGCCCTCTCACAAATACCTTCACAAAGATCACAAACTTCTTTTGTTTTATCATCGATAACAATTATTTTGTCTCCTTTTTCTTTGATTTCATTTTCTGAACAAATCTTTTTGACTTCTTCTTTGAATTCCTTTTTCATAGTTATTTCTGCAGATCTTCTATAAAACATTAATCCCGGAGAAAATCTGGCATGTTCCTTCCCCTTTCCTGCTCTAACATCTACAGTAAGTTCTACTTCTTGGTCTTTTGCCAAGATTGTAATAGGAATTTTATCATAAACAACTTCTACACTTCCATCGAAATCCCCGGAATAAACTTTTCCTTCTTTTTTTACACTTAATTTTAAATTGCCTTGAGTTTTCTCATTAACTTCTTTTCCTGTTTTGATTGGGATTAATCCAATTCTATGAGCAATAGTTTCGTCATAAAGGGGAGAATCATTTTTTACTATTTCAACATCGTCAATAGCCAAAACAGAAATTTCATTGAGGTATCTTCGAAGAGTATTTGCTAAGCTTTCTTCCATTTCTGCCTTGAATACAAGCGCGTCGTTTTTTTTGTTTATTATTTCCATTTTAAAAATACTCAAAGAGGGTTATTTAAAGTTATGGTCTTCTACCCCTTCTTCCACCCTTCTTTTTTGGTCCTCCTCTTGGGAATCTAGTAGTATCCAAAACATTAACAATTTTAAATCCAGATCTTGTTAAACTTTTTATTATCGCATGCGCTCCGGGTCCTGGAACAGGATTTCCTGTTTTAGACCTGATTCTAACATACAATAATTTAATTCCTAAATCTTTAATATTCTCTTCTATTCTTTTGGCGATAAACATAGCTATTGTGGCATTAGCTTTGAGTCTACCATGTTTTGTAACCATGCCCCCAGTAACTTTGGTGATGGTTCTTCCAGAAAGGTCTGTTACATGGACAATTGTGTTATTGAAAGACGTATAAATATTGAGGACCGCTTCTATCTCTTTAGATTTGCTTTTAGAAGGCGCTTCAACAACCTTTTGAACAACTTTCTCACTTTCACTCATCTTTCGCTTCCTCCACTGGTTTTTCTATTTTTTCTTTCTTTTTTGATTCTTTCAAAGAAATTTTATTTTCCAATTCTACTGGAACAACATATGAAGGGCTACTTATTGCTCGACCATTAATTAAAACTTTTTTATGCGTAATTAATTGCCTAGCGCTTTTTGGAGTTGTTGCCATTTTTTTTGAAACTAATACTGTTTGTAACCTTCTTTGTAAGTAATCTTTCTTGTCCAAAGATAAAACATCTGCAATTGAATCTACCTGAATTCCAATCTTTTTTAATCGACCAAAAAAAGCTTGTTGTTCATCAGGACCTGCTAAGATAAGATTCTTTGCTCGTTTTCGAATTAGATTAATCTTTGCTCCTGCTTTCCAAATTTCTTTTTTATTCTTTAAACCAAACTGTTTTTTAATTTCTGCTTCCTCATCAAGTCTTACCTTGTCAAAAGGTCGCTTAGGCCTTGAGTATGTTTTTTGTTTTCGTTTCATTGTGTTTTATTTTTCTTTTTAATTCCAGCACCTTTCTTTCTATTTCTTCTAAAATTGCTTTTAGTTCTCTGTCCTCTCAAAGGCAAATTTGCCCCATGTCGATAACCCTTGTAACTTTTAATCTTTTTTAATTTCTTTATATCAAATTCTTTTTGCAATTCCATATCTCCTCCAGTCAAGTGCTTATCTTCTCCAGTCTCAAAGTCTTTTCTCCGGTTTAAAAGATATTGTGGAAGCTGAGGATGTTTAGTGAATTCTACGATCTGTTTGATTTCTTCTGGGGTTAAGGAACCAATCTTTCTTCTTTTATCCAAGCTTAACATAATACAAATAGCATTTGATAATGCCCAAGATACACCTTTGATTTTTGCCAATCCCGAATAGACAGTCATACCTCCCTCTATATCCGTAGACAAAATTCTAACTACTTTTTCTTTATACTCTTGTTCTTTGGTTTTATCTTCAGTCATTTTAATGTATGAATAAGTTTATTCTTTCAATTGTTGTCAATTCATTTAATATTCTTTTCTCAACTGCTTTTTGGGGGTCAGGAAGGTTTTGAACTCTTTGTTTCATATCTTCAAAACTTTCAAACTCTTTCTCTTGTCTTTGTTTTATAATCTCTTGCATGTGTTTCTTTCCAAAACCCGGAAGAAGTTCTATTTGATGTAATCTTTTATTCATTGCTTCTGCTTTATTAAAAAAGCCAATAAATTCCCCTTCCCGTTCCTTAACAATTTTGTCTATAAATTCTTCTAATTCTGCTTTTGCAGATTCAGATAGTTTTTCTTTATTTAATCTTCCGAGAATATAATAAATCTTGTCTCGCTTTCCTTCGCCAATGTAAGCGTCTTCTCCAACTTCTAAGGATACACCCCTTCTAGGAACTAATTCTAAAAGAGTCAGGTTCTTTTTTCCAATAGCCTGGGCTATGGGCATCATTTTTCTTTCCAAGGGATAACCATTTGGGAGGTAATCTAATATAACTGCATATTCTTCTTTTTCCATTTTTTTTATTTGGATTCTTTAATTGCGTTGATAATCTTCTGTGATTCATTTTCATCTAAACTTACATCAACAAAAATTTTATTCAAATCTTCTTTAGTTTCTGGAATTAAATCAATGATTTTTGCAATCTGTTCCTTTTTCACCTTCATTAATTCCAACCCTTCTAAATTTTTTCTAAGTTCTTCTATTCCTCCTTTTTTTACTTTAACGAATTTTTTTATGAATCCCACTACATCTGTTTCACTTGCTTCATCTTCTTTTATATATTTAAGAGCTTCAATCATACTAAGAGGTTCTTTGCTTATTATCATTTTAAATTAGGTGTCTTTATTTTTTTTAAATGTATTGGCTCAATTAAAAATCTTTTTTCTTTGTCTTTATCTTTGATTTTTACGACGTAAGCCTTTCCCCGTTTAGATTCTACAACCCCTGTTCTTCCTTGATATCTTTCTGGAAAATTGAAGTTAACTGCTCGTTCTTTTGCTACAGCTACAAAGTCTCCTTCTTTGAATTCTTGGAAGTATCTACTAAAGGAGAGTTTTCCACGTGTTCTAATCGGTTTTCGCTTAACCATATTTTACCGAGAAATATACTCTTTAAAAAACTATCTTAAATTAGGTCTCCATCCTCCCTAGCATCATTCATTCGCTGGACTATGGTGTCAAACATCTTTCTCCCAAACACGTTCACCCCACACTTCTCACAGAAGTCAATAACAGAATTTTCGTCTACTTCTGCACCACAATAAATACATTTTTTCATCTTGTTAATTGTTAAAAAGAAAAATTTAATTTTTAAAGATTTGTATCCCTTGTAGAGTTACTCATGCCTTAATGCATCTGCTGGCTTTAATTTAGCCGCTTGCATTGCTGGGAAGATTCCCGAAAGAGTTCCTATAAAAAAAGAGAATGCAAGAGCACCTAAGATTAATCCCGTGCTTGTGCTTGCTTGTAATAAATCTGTTCCTAAGAAATTCTTAGCAATGTATTCTGCACCTTTACTTAATCCAATCCCAATGCCAACACCAATTGCTCCGCCTACAAAGCCCAATAGTCCAGATTCAAATAAAAATATTTTAAGTATATCTGAATTTTTAGCGCCCAAAGATTTCATGGTTCCAATCTCTTTTGTTCTTTCTAAAACAGAAGTATACATAGTATTCATAATTCCAATACCCCCTACCAATAAAGAAATTGCAGCAATTCCTACAAGCACTGCTTGAACTACATCAAAAATATTAGAAAAACTTTCGAGAATCTGCTCAAATGTTTGGACCGAAAAAGTTTCTTCTCCTTCTTTTTCTCCCCTAACTTTTCTTAAATCCTTTTCAATATCTTCTGCTACTTCTTCTGGGTCAATCCCATTTTTCACCTGAACATAAATCATATCAATGCCGTCTGGCCTATCAAATAGTTCTCTTGCAGTTCCAATCGGAACATAAATTTGGGAATCATCTTGCTTGTTTCCAATCTTTTCCATAGTGCAAACCACTCTTAATTCTTGTTCATTAATTGTAATCTTATCTTTAAGAGAAACTTCTTTTTCAAAAACATCTCCTTCTGTGAAAGCATATCCGATACAAATAGCATATTTATCTCCTTCTTCTAGTTCTCTTCCTTTTTCAAGTTGGAACCCTTCCATATCAGTCAAGACTTTAGAAGAATCATCAGTAGTAATTCCAATTATACTAACAGTTTTAGTCTCATCTCTGAATTCAATCAATGTTGTGCCATAAATTATTTCTGTTGCCAAATCAACGCCCTGTGTTTTCCGGATAGTATCTAAATCTCGCTGGGTTAATTTGCTTGTAGAAGTAAACCCCATTGTCATATCTTCAGCACCAGGCATAACTATAAGCTTGTTTGAGCCCATCATCTCAAATTGTTCAGAAATTGTGTCCTTCAATCCTTGTCCCAATGAAATTAAAGAGATCACGGCAGCAATGCCAATGAAGATACCAATCATTGTTAACCAAGAACGTAAACGCCTTCGCTTTAAATTATTAAATGCAAGAAAAAAATAGTCTTTCATTTTATTTCTTCTTCTTCAATTTTCTTTTCTTCCAGAACCGATAAGCAAAAAATAAAATAACAACCCCCGCAATTCCTAAAAAGAGACCATATTTTGGTGTGGGTATAAAGCCCCTTTCTTGTGCTTCTTGCAATGAATAAACTTTGAAGGTAATCTCTCTTGTCTCTTCAAATTCTTTATTTGTTGCATCTTTGTATTTTATGGTTATTGGAATTTTAATAGAACTGGGGGTATCTGTTTCAACATAAACAATATATTCAACACTATCAAAATCATCACTGTCAATATCTCCCATGTATTGCTCCCTTTCTGAAAGAAATTCTAATCCAGTTATACTTGCAACAGTGAAATATGCAAACTTAATTTTTGACAAGCCAGAATTAACAATTTTAAAAGTCACAACGCTTTCTTGCCCTAGAATTAAAATAGATTCCTCTGAGAAGATTTTTAATTCTGGTTCAGAATTAATAATTAGACTAATCCATTCTGTTTTAGGAACAGTTTCATTATCTCCTTCAATATCATAAGAGAGGATTACTGGAATTTTATAAATTCCTGCTTCTGCAGTAGGCAATGCAATAATGTCAAATTCAAAAGTTTCTTCATCTCCATCATCTAGAGAATCAAGAACCTGTTCTGAACCAGATTGATATGGTGCAAAAGGCAAATCAGGAAAACCTAATTCTTTATCTTCAGACAAGATTAATTTTACATTTAAGTTTGTTATGTTCTCTCCAAGAGTATTTTCTATCTCAATAGAAACTTCTGCATTTTCCCCCGGAATAATCTCTTGAGGAAAACTATCTACATCTGTAATAGACAGTCCAGAAATAAATCCCAAACTAAGAATTACGGCTAAAGTAAGCATGAGCATTTGTTTTTGTATCATTTTTTGACTTTTTTACTCTCAACTATCCTCCCATCTTGTATTTTTAAAACTTTGGTAGCATACTTAATTAAGCCCAAATCATGGGTGACAAGAATAATTGTTTTTCCTTGCTTATGCAATTTTGTGAACAATTTCATTATGTCTAATCCTGTTTTTGTATCCAAATTTCCAGTGGGTTCATCTGCTAAGATAACTTCGGGATCATTAGCCAAGGCCCTTCCAATTGCAACCCTTTGTCTCTCTCCACCACTTAATTCACTGGGGAGGTGGTTCATTCTTTTTTCTAATCCTAGTTTTTTTAGTAATTCTTTCCCTCTAGCCTTTCTTTTTTCAATAGAATATCCTTGGAAAAGCATGGGCAACATCACATTTTCAAGAGCAGTTAGAATTGGAATTAAATTAAATGTTTGAAAAACAAATCCAATTTTTTGTCCTCTGATTTGCGCCAAGGCAGATTCTTCCAAATGTTCTATATTAATATTATCCAAAAAAATGTCTCCTTTTGTTGCAGTATCTAATGCTCCGACTAAATTCATCATAGTAGATTTACCCGAACCAGAAGGACCAGTTATTGCGAGAAAGTCTCCCCTTTCGATCTTTAGGTTAACCCCTTGCACAGCCTTCACAGTAGAATCTCCCATTTGGTAGTTTTTGCAAACATCCTTTAATTGGATTATTGGTTCCATAAGGTTCCTCTTAGTGTTTCCTATTTAAATTTAATGATTTCTTCTTGTTAGTAAGTTTTATAAATAAAGAATTGGAGGTAATTACATGATAATTCCAATTCGTTGTTTTAGTTGCGGAAAACCCATAGGACAATTATGGGAAGAGTACAAAAAAAGAGTAGGACAAGGAGAAAAATCAAAAAAAGTCCTTGACGATCTTGGGCTGGAAAGACCTTGTTGCAGGTCAATGTTTCTTGGACAAGAGGATTTGATTGAATTGGTTGGTAAATTTAAAAAGAGTTAATCTTCCATTTCGCAACTTTCCTACACCTAGAACATTCAACACTTTTCATCTTATCTTTAATTCTTACTTTTTCAGAACCAACATAAGGGGTTGAACAATATTTACAAAATAATTTTCTTTTTTCTTTTAAGGGAAGATTATATTTCATTGCCAATCTTTTTATTTTTTTAACTTCTTTTGGGGTTTTGTTTTTAATTTCCTCAAAGAATCTTTGAATTTCTTTTTTAGATTCTGTTTTTGAAGTTTTCTCCATTAAACTATTAAGAATTAATATTTTATAAAGTTAAAGAAGACAGCTTGATGATTTGGCACCTTGTCGGGTACTACTGACATCAACATAGGAAGCTTAACTTCTGTGTTCGGAATGAGAACAGGTGGTTCCAACCTATTATGGCCGTCTTCAAAATTCGAAGAGATTTTTGCTTTATAAAACTTTTTATAGTTGATTCAGCTGCTTGAAAGATGGTAATACGAAAAGCAACCTTAAACGATTTAAAAGTGATTGATGAAATTTATCTTGAAGGAATGGTTGATGGAGAGAAGAAAGAGTTCCCAAAGAAAAGCAAAAAAGAGCTTACAATAGAACTCAATAAAGACAAAAAAGCTAGACTAAATTCTCTAAGAGAAGATATCAAGTTAAAAGATGTAGAAGTGTTAGTTTATGAAATTGATAAAAAAGTTGTTGGTTTTGGTATAGCGTCTTTACATGAAGGAAAAATGAGAAACTCAGAAATATGTCTTATTTATGTAACAAGCAAGTTTCGTGAGAAAGGAATTGGAAGTCATATAATGAAAGAGCTTTTGAAATGGCTTAAGAAAAATAATTCTAAAAAAGTAGTTGTTTCAACGGGTGTGGGAAACAAAGCTTCAATAAGATTGAACAAAAAGTTCGGATTTAAGGATGCGGCAATAATAATGGAGAAACAATTAAGATAATTCTAAAACTTTTTATAGCTCACATTTTTAATAAAATTAGGCGGAAGTGCCGGAGTGGTCAAACGGGACGCGTTAAGGGCGCGTTAGCTTAGTGCTTACTCAGGTTCGAATCCTGGCTTCCGCATTATAAGAAACTAGAAATTCCTTTTTGAACAATCAAAAATGCAAGAATAATTTTGATAATTAATGGGATTGAAAAGAAGATGCATAATAGTAAAATGCTTCCAACACAAAAATCAACCCAACCTCCAAAGTTTTTTGGAAAGCCTAAAAGAGATTTAAACAGAAGAATGACTCCAAAGAAGATTAACAAATAGTGAGGCACGTCAGTTAAGAGAGTGAGGATTAAGAGAAGGCCCCCCAAAACATCTATTCCTCCTAAAATTTTGACCAACATGTTTTTTAAACTATAATTCTATTTAAAAAAGTATCAATGCGCTTGTAGCTCAGCTTGGATAGAGCGCTTCCCTCCTAAGGAAGAAGTCGAAGGTTCGAATCCTTCCAAGCGCGTTTAGTAAAATTTAAAACCCTCCATAAGATAATAATCTTATGCGTGGGTAGTTCAGTGGTAGAATCACTGCCTTCCAAGCAGTTGACCCGGGTTCGAATCCCGGCCCGCGCATTGAAAATGGAAGAAACACAAAAGCCAACAAAAAAAGGATTAAGAAAATTAGCAACGTTTCATAATGAGAATTATAAGAAATTGTTAATTATCCCTTTAATTCTCCTTGTTTTTTCTTTTGTTTATTTGGGTATTTTTTATACCCAACATGGAGATATTATCCAAAAAGATATATCCTTGAAAGGTGGAACATCAATAACAATTAATGGAGAAGTTGATGCAGAGGCATTAACTCAAGCCCTTTCAGAAAAATTAGAAGATTTGGGCACGCGAGAAATTTATGATTTGGTTACGCGTGAAAAAATTGCAATAATTATTGAAACTACTGCGGGGATAGAAGAAGCACAAACAATTTTAGAAGATTATTTGGGATATGAATTAACTGAAGAGAATAGTAGTGTAGAGTTTACTGGTTCGAGTTTGAGTGATAATTTTTACAAACAGCTTTTAATCGCTATTTTAATAGCATTCTTTTTCATGGCAATAGTTGTCTTCATAATATTTCGTACACCAATCCCTTCAATTGCAGTGATTATTTCCGCTTTCGCAGATATTTTAATGACTTTAGTTACTGTGAATTTATTGGGAATGAAAGTGTCTAGTGCAGGAATTATTGCGCTCTTAATGCTGATTGGGTATTCAGTAGATACAGATATTCTTCTTACAACAAGAATGTTAAAAAGAGATGAGGGCTCATTGAACGAAAGGTTGTTTGGCGCTTTCAAAACAGGAACAACAATGACCTTAACTTCCCTTTTCGCAGTATTATTTGCTTTAATCGTCGTGAAATCTTTCTCCCCTGTGCTTTCTCAAATTTTCACAATTCTTTCAATTGGTCTTGCCTTTGATTTATTCAATACGTGGATAACTAATGCATCTATTCTTAAATGGTATATGGAGAAGAAAAAATGAAATTCAAATTGACGTGGAAAATTTGGTTATTAATTATCATGTTGATTTTTTCTTTAATGTCAATTTTTATTACACCAACTTTTTTGCAGAAAGGAGTTTTAATCACAAGTGTCGAAACAAATTCCACAGCATTTGAACAAGGATTGAGAACAGGACAAGTTATCACAGAGATAGATAATCAAAAAGTTTCAAATGTAGAAGATTTTACTATAGTTTTAAATCAAAAATTTATTTCTGGAGAGAAAGTTAAAACCACATTCACGATTGAAAAAGCAGATTATATAATTTATTCAGAAGTTATGCCTGAAATTACAGTAACTGAAATTCCTAAAACCAAAATAAAATTAGGATTAGAACTTGTTGGGGGTTCAAGAGCATTAGTGCAGGCACAAGATAAAAAACTTTCATTTGAGGAGATTAGTGACTTAGTAGATATAGTTAACAATAGATTTAATGTATATGGAATTACCGATATGGATATTCGTGCTGTTTCTGATTTGACAGGAAATCGTTTTATGTTAATTGAAATTGCTGGAGCAACACCAGAAGATTTAAGAGAATTAATTTCTCAGCAAGGAAAATTCGAAGCTAAAATTGGAGAAGAAGTAGTGTTTATTGGAGGAGAGAGAGATATTACTTCTGTTTCACGATCTGGTCAAGACTCAGGAATTTATTCTTGTGACCAATCTCAGAACGGAGCCTACTTTTGTAATTTTAGATTTGTAGTTTATCTTAGTGAAGAAGCAGCGCAAAGGCACGCAGATATTACAGAAGTATTGGAAGTAAATTCTACTGCAGAAGGAAACTATTTATCTAAATCATTGGATTTATACATCGACGACAAATTAGTTAATAGTTTGTTAATAAGTGAAGGATTAAAAGGAAGAGTTACCACACAAATTCAAATTCAAGGTTCTGGAAGTGGAGAGACTCAAAATGATGCATACGAATCCGCAGAAGAAGAACTGCACAAACTCCAAACAATTTTGATTACAGGCAGTTTACCCTACAAATTAGAAATAGTAAAATTAGACACAATTTCTCCAACACTTGGTTCTGGATTTACTAAACATATACTTCTCGCGGCATTGGCAGCACTTTTAGCAATTGCCTTAATTATTTTTATTAGGTATAGAAATGTAAAACCCGCTTTAGCATTATTATTAACGAGTGTGTCAGAAATAATCATTCTTTTAGGAATTGCTTCATTTATAAGTTGGGATCTTGACCTACCAAGTATTGCTGGAATTTTAGCTGCAATAGGTACTGGTATTGATAGTCAGATTATTGTTTTGGATGAAGCAAAACAAAGCAAATTTTTGAGTATCAAGCAAAGAATGAAAAGAGCATTTAGTATTATTTTGGGAGCATATTTCACTGCAGTTGTGGCACTACTTCCTTTATGGTGGGCAGGAGCAGGTTTGTTAAAAGGATTTGTTTTCACAACAATCTTGGGAATAACTATCGGAGTGTTGATAACTCGTCCAGCGTTTGCAGACATAATAAGACAGATAGAAGAATAATTTTTAGTAAGTAAAAATGGAGCATTTCCAGAAAATTTACATAATTGATAATTAATCCTCAAACTTTAAAAATAAACTGTTTCTCGCATTAAGATGGATACAAATGGGGAAGGAATGATAAATCAGAATTTAAAATTAATTGCAAAATCTTCTATAATCGTTTTTATTGGGCTAATTTTCTCTAAGTTGTTTTTATACATATACAGAATTTTAATTGCTAGGTATTATTCTCCTAAGGTTTATGGGCTTTTTGCCTTGGGGGTAATGGTGTTTGGATGGTTTAGAGTTTTTTCTGGGTTAGGATTTAGACAAGGGCTTTTAAGATATATTTCAATTTTTAGGGGAAAAAAACAAGAAGAAAAAATACCCTCGTTAGTAAAGAAATCAATTATGATTCTTTTTTTCACAGGAGTGCTTGCAGGAACGCTCCTTTTTATCTCTGCAGAATTTATTGCCTTAAAGATTTTTTCTAGTCCAGACTTAATAATTTTCCTTAAGATATTTAGTTGTGCAATCCCTTTAGCAATTATAGGAGAATCTCTTCTTGCAATCTTGAGAGCATATGAAAAAATTGGTTGGCATTCGTTTATATCTAACATTCTGGGGAATCTTCTAACTCTAGGGGTTTTGATGTTATTCTTTTTTGTGGGCGTGGGGATTATCTCCATACCCCTTTCTTATTTAATTGGGGTTTTTTCGATTTTAATTGCTTCTTATTTTGTTTGTAGATTTAATTTATCAAAAATTTTTAAGAAAGAAATGAAATCCATGAAGGCTGGTAGTAAAGCGTTTAGAGAAATGTTTTCTTATTCTTGGCCATTTGTTTTTTATGGAATTGTTCTTCTTGTTTTTTCCTGGACAGATTCATTAATGTTGGGTATTTTCAGAACAGCAGAAGAAGTTGGTTTTTATAATGCTGCAATGCCTTTTGCAGCATTAATTGAGTTCCCCCTTGCTATCTTCATACAATTATTTTTTCCTTTAGTTACTAAGGAGTTTTCCAAAAACAATTTGGAAGCAGTGAAGCAGCTAAGTCAACAAGTAGGTAAGTGGATTTTTATGGTGGTTATCCCTATTTTTATTCTTTTAATGATTTTTCCAGGGGTTTTTCTTAATCTTTTTGGGCCAGAATATCTCGTAGCAGAATCTGCACTTAGATTTTTATCAATAGGAATTTTATTTTCTGCACTTTTTGGGCTCTCACATGAACTTCTTTTGATGAAAGGAAAATCTAAATTAATTCTTTTTAACATGCTTATTGCAGGGAGCCTGAACGTAATATTAAATTTCTTTTTAGTTCCTCGTTATGGAATTACTGGTGCAGGAGTTGCAACAATGTTCTCTCTACTTTTGTTAAATGCCCTTTTAGCAATACAAGCATATAGGTATCTTTCTATAATTCCATTGAGAAGAAAAACATTTCAAATTTTCTTAATAGCCCTTGTTTCTACAGCTCTTTTGCTTGTAGTAAAATTAATTTTACCCTCAAGTTTTCTTGCTCTTTTCTTAGGAGGGTTTTTCTTCGTAGCAATCTATTTACTTTTAATTTTAACAACAAGATGTTTGGATAAAAACGATCTTTATATCTTGAAAGTGGGTCTTGGGAAAATTACTAAAAGAAGAAATTTGATATGAGTTTTATTTCAGAGACCTTCACAGATTTATATTTTTTGGTGAAATTAATGAAAGAGATAAGGAAAATTGAGATTTAGTAAGAACTATCTTTAGGAGATAATATGTCTCCTAAAATTTGTTTTAAACTAGTACAAACAAAGGTCAATTCTTCATCAGTAATATTACTTGAACTTGGAAGATAAAATCCTCTTTCCCCTATCTTCTCGGCAATAGGATAATCTCCAGAGCAATCGGGAGCATTATCTACTTTTTTTTCAATAAATAATGGTTGTTTGTGCATTGGAATAAAAAAATTTCTTGTTTCAATTCCTTTTTCTTTTAA
>CAYUEW010000013.1:0-4897 GCA_964444095.1 Candidatus Woesearchaeota archaeon
TCTCATTTTATTATCTCTTCCAGTAGGTTTTCTCCAAACTTGTTTTTTCTTTCTTCGTTTTCCTAGTTTAGAATATCTGCTCCATGTTCTTCTTAAAAATTTCATTACATTTTCCTCCCTGCTTTATCTGTAATATAAATTCCGTCTTGGAAAACCCTTCGGTCTTTCATTGGAACTCTTGTAGCTTTTTCAAAATTTGCTGCAACTTGTCCAGCAAGTTCTTTGTCGATTGCCTTAACTGTAATAATATCTCCATTAATAGTCACTTCTGCTCCTTCAGGAATGCTCACTTCCCTTGGAATTTTCTCTCCAAGGAAATTTTTTACAGAAGCTTTATTTTCTTTTACTTCAACAGTCATCGGGAAATGGCTAAAACAAACCTTTAATTGATATTCAAATTTATCTTGAACACCTTTAATCATGTTCTTAATGTGTGCTGTAAGAGAATTGATTCTTTTCTTTTCTCTTTTTGTTGCTTTTTTATTCCCTATAATTATTTGATTCTCTTTTTTTTCTAATGTAATATTCGTTGTATCGAATTCTTTTCTAAGTTCTCCTGCAGCCCCTTTAGCAGTTACTATGTCCCATTCAATTCCCACTTCAACTCCTTCAGGAATTTCTATTGTTTGGAATAATTCTCTTTTCATTAGTAAAAGTATGCAATTAAGCAACCTCCTGTTTCTTCTGTGAAAGCTTCTTCGTGAGTCATTAATCCCTTATTTGTTGATACAATCATTGTTCCAACATTTCTTGCAGGTAAATATCTTCTTCTATATTTTTCAATTTGTTTTTTGTCCACACTAAATCGTGGTTTTATGGCCTTACATTCAGAAATGTCCCCAATTGTAATTTCGATTGTTCTTTCTTTTGCGTCAATTTTATATTTCTTAACCGCACCTTCTTGTTTCATTATTTTTAGAACTTCGATTAACAAGTTTGAAATTTTCTTAACTTCTATTTTTTCTTTGCCTGCTTTCTTAGCATTTTTTATCATGTTTAGTGCATCAGCAACTATATCTTGTGACATTTTATCTCTAAAGGCCCCCCAAACTTCTTATTAATTCATTGAGCATAGCGCCTTTATCTAAAGAGGGTAAAACTTTTTTTATGATGTCATTATATTTCTTCGCTCTAGTAATGTACTCTTGTGCAAGAGGATATTGTTCTTTTTTCATTTCAGGAATAATGTGTTCAAAGTTTTCTTCTAAACTAGTTCTGGCTTGAGCATATTCTCGGCTTAAGAGAAAATCAAGTTGTTCCCCACTAATTACTTTTAATTGTTCTTGATCTAATTCTGTTCCTTCAAATATTTTAAAGCGTATTTCTTTTTCCATTTTAATTGTATTTTTTAAATCCGATATCTGTCGCGATTTCTCTAAAACAGTGCCGGCATAAATTTAATCCGTATGACTTTATATGAGCTCCAAACCTTCCGCATCTCTCACACTTATTTACTGAGATGCCTATTTTTCTTTCTTGAGGTTTATTATGCTTCAAAAACTTAGCTGTTTTCTCTGGCTTATTCTTCAATTGCTTCAATATTTTTTTCCAATCACTTGCTGTCATTTTCCTATAAATTCTGTCTGGAAGTTTTCTTCCATAAATTTAATTATTTCTTCACGACTGATAATTTGTTTCTTGGGAATTTTACCTTTCTTAATTTTTTTCAATTTAACCCGCTTACCAGTTCTCTTGAATACAACTGTAACATCAAAACCAATAATTCCAATTTCTCTTTGATATTCCATTCCAGGAATTTCAATATATTCTTTAATTCCAAAAGAAAAATTATTTTCACTAATTTGCTTTTTATTTAATTTATTATCTATTGCAATTAGCATTCTTTTCAAAAATTCTTTTGTATCTTTTCTTATAGTTACTACAGCTCCAATCTCTAAATTAGGTCTAACGCCTAAGGAAGGAATTCTTTTATGAGATTGTGTCTTTGCGGGTTTTCTTTCAGTAAGTATGTTCAAAAGTTTAGCGCCTTTTTCTAAGTCTTCTCCAATCCCGCCCACGCTAAGTACAACTTTCTCAATTTTTACTTCTCTCATTGGGTTTTGTTTTTCTTCCATTTTATTGTGTAACCATTAATTGTTTAATTAAAATTTCAACAGTCTTGTCTTCTATTTTTACCTCGGCAGTTTGGTTTTTAATCTTATTTATTGTGCCTGTTTCTCCTGCGTGTTTTCCTTCAAGAATAATTGCCTTTGTCTTTTCCCCAAAAGGAATAATTGCTTCTATTTTTCTTTCTAAAAGATTTACCAATACAGAGTCTTTAACATTGCATTTTAAATCTGACAAAAAGTTTGTTCCATCGCTCAAGTTGAGTTGAATTTTCTTTCCCTTGAGAATTTTCTTGTCAATTATTTTTGCAATTTTCTTTTCTGATTCTTTCGCATTAATTTCTTGAACTTCAAACTTTCCCTTAGAAGATAATCCCATACGGTAAAACTTCTTTGTTAGAACAATGCTTATTGTGTCAAATAAAACAACATTATTTTTCTCATCTTTCACAAGTTTACCATTCACTAAAATTTGTTTAGCAGTAAGTATTTTTTTAACGTCTTTTCTGGTCTGTGCTACTTCCAAGACATCTCTCAAAATGATTAAAACTGGAATTCCTTTTTTAATATTAAAGTTAGGTCTAACTACATAGGTTGTTCCCTTTCTTTTTATTGGCCAGTTCTTCGGTGCTTTTTGTCGTTTTAAGTGACTCATTTTTTCTTCTCCTTAACTTCTGTTTTGGAATCTTCTTTTTTAACGCTTTTCTTTTCTTTCACATTAATTTTTTTCATTCGTTTTCTGTCTTCTGTGTCTAATTCAATAATCTGTAAGTTTGATGCTTTCAACGGTACATTAACACTTGAGCCATCTCGCTTTTTGACTTGGATTTTTTCTATGAATATTTTCTCTAATTTTGTTTTTACTTCAATAACCTTTCCTTGTTTCCCTTTAAATTTACCTCGCATAATCTTTACAAGATCGCCTTTTCTTAAGGGGATATTCCGCATTTCATGTTTCTTTCTCAAATCCTTAGATAAATTTGTAGACAAAAGTTTTCGTTTCAAATGTAATGGAGCATTCGCTGCGTATTTCCTTTGCTTTCGAGGTTGCTTGCTTGATTTCCAGGATTTACTAAATTTTCGTTTCATTTTTTTTGAATACCCTCATTTTGATGGAATATTTTTCGTCCACTCCTTTTGATAAATAATAATTTATGTCAATTGAATTTTTTCTAATTTCCATTCCATATCCATTGTTATCTCCTTCTCCGTGATTTATAATAACTCCTCTGCTTTCTTGAACTAATAACAATTCTAATTCCTTAACTATTCTTTTCATTCTTAATTCAATCCTTCTTTTATCTATTTCATTCATTTTATACAACTGTTGAAGCGATTTTTGCTACAGATGGCCATCGCTCCAATACCTCCCTTGCAATTGGTCCTTTGATTTGAGTAGCCTTGGGATTCCCTTTTTCATCTTTTAATATTGCTACTGCATTATCTTCAAATGCGATTCTTTCTCCGTTCAATCGTCTATAAGATTTTTTTTGTCTTACAATAACAGCATCAAATACTTTTCCTTTCATATCTGGAATACCCTTTCTTACAGATACTTTAACCCAATCAGCGATTTTAGCAGCAGTTTGTTTCCCTTTCTTAGCTTTAGATTTTTTTACACCAACTAATCGAACGATCTTAGCTCCACTATTTCCTGCGGCAATCATTTTTGCCCCTAAGTTCAATCCTAAAGTTCCTTTAGCCGATATTGCTTTCATTTTTCTTCTGCTCCTTTAATTTTACCAATAACTATGAAATGAATTATTTTACTTAATGGTCTACATTCTCTAATCTGGATTAAATCTCCAACATGAATTTTATCCTTCATACAATCTGGGAGTCTTGCATGAATCTTCGTTCTATTCTTAGTGTATCTTTCATATTTTTTAACATAAATCATTCTTTCAAATTCTATGGTGATTCTCTTAGGGAATTTTCTAATTACCTTTCCTTCAAATATTTTTCCTCGAGTTTTAAGACTACCGTGTATATGACAATTTCTATCCTGGCATACAGCTTCGGCTACTATTGTCTCTTTCTCTTTGCTTTTTTCTTTATTCTTTTCCATTTTTGGTGTGCTTAATTTATTGAGATTTCGTCAAATCCCAACTCAACCAATAGGTCGTTCATTTTCTTCCTATGGTCTCCTTGAAGTTCAATCACATTATCCTTTGAAGTTCCCCCGCAAGCGAGTTCGTTCTTCAAGGATTTTGCGATTTTCCTTACATTTATTCCTTCGTCAAATCCGGTAACAACCGTAACTATTTTCCCGTATCTTTTACGGTCTGTTGTTACCTTTATCCGCTGTGAACTTTTTACAATCTGCTCACACACACAAGCCTGTTTTGGTAGGCCACATTTTGGACATATTTCCATATTACTTGGTTTTCCCAATCTCCTTAGAAGATTTCTCTTCTGTGAATTTATTGAGTGTGAGTATTCTCGCAATAATTTTTTTTATTTGCTTTGTTTTATTTCCCGTTTGAGAATTTCCTGATCGTGATTTAGTAAGTTCTAATTTCAATTCTTTGAGTTTTTTCTCTCTGTCTTTCTCATTCATCTTTTTTATATCTTTCATTTTAAGTGTTGCCATTATTCTTTATCCTCCGCCAAAGTATTAGAAGCTTGTTTCAAGTTAGCAATAACTTCTTTATTAATTTCTATTTTATCTTTGAATACTGCTCCAGGAGCAAGAATACTAACTTTAATTCCCACTGTTCCAGGTTTAGTTTGCGAGATTGCTTGGGCTCTATCCACAAGTTTTGCTTCGTCTCCTGTTTTGTTACTGTTTGGCTCATAAAATTTTTTTGCTAACTCCCCCTTCTCTTCTT
>CAYUEW010000013.1:4907-15163 GCA_964444095.1 Candidatus Woesearchaeota archaeon
CTATCCACAAGTTTTGTTTCGTCTCCTGCTTTTTTTAAATATCCTTCTGCAAATCTCCATGATTTTGCTCTTTTTCCAGGAAGTTTCCCTCCAAGAATTAATTCTGCACCCAATGCTCCAGCATCCATAATTCTTTGCAAGGTTCTATAAGCAATAACCTTGAACTTTAATGGTCCTGCTCTTTCTAATCCCAAAGCAATTTCATCTGCCATTATCTGAGCATCAAATTCTGGAACTAAAATTTCTTCTATTTCAATTCTTGGATTCTCAAGTTTGAATTTTGTCCTCAAAATATTTGTCAATTCTTCTATTTTTTCTCCTCGTCTACCAATAACCAACCCAGGCTTGTGTGTTGAAACGATTATTTTTTCTCCAATCGGTGTGTATTCTGTTCTCACTTTGCTAATCTTCCCCTTTCCAAGTTCTTGTTTAATATATTCTTTAATACTAAATTCATTTTTCTTGAACTTTACAACATTCTTTTCTTCCATTTTACTTTCGTTTCTCCTTTTTGCCTTTTTCTGTAGCGACAAGTTGAACATGAGTTCTTTTTTTCCTAACTCTACCAAATTTTCCATAAGGTCGTGATGCAAGATTTGCCATAGCTTTAGCGACGATTGGCTTTTCTAATCCATTAACATTCGCGTTAGATTGCAAACTTTTTAAAAGATTGATAAGATATTCAGAAGCTTTTTTTGGATATCCCCCAGAAGAAATTCCTTTTCCTTTCTGATGTGGAATTTCGCCTTTCATAGGAATCACATTCTTGTGAACTAAAACTTGTTCTAATTCAACTATTGCTTTTTGAATATCTTTGCCTCGGATAAATTTGCAAACTGCTGTCGCTGTTTTGGTGGAGAGAGGCAAATTTCTTCCAGTAACAACCGCTTCTGTTTTTTTTGGTTTGTCTAAAATTTTATCTTTATTTTGCTTTTCAGTTTTTTCTTCTTTTTGAATTTGCTTTTCTTCTTGTTTTTTTACTGGAGCATTAACTACTTGTTTCCCTTTTGCTTTGGGAGACTCCATTGCTTTTCGTTCTTTCTGATTTGGGTTATAATCTTTTTCTGTCATTTTATTTCTTAGCCTTAGACTTTGTTCCTTTAGTTGAGCCCACACCTGCACTTCCATGCTTTACTCTTGTTCTAGTCGGTGCAAATTCTCCAAATTTATGTCCAAGCATTTCTATCACAACTTCTGTAGGGACAAATGTTTTTCCGTTGTAAATTTGAAGTTTCATACCCACCATTTTTGGGACTACTACTAAATCTCTGTGGTGAGTTTTTATTGTTTTTCCCTTCGATAATTTTTTATTAGCTCGACTAACAAAGTTTTCTATTTCACGGAATTGTCTAAGGATAGTTCTTCGCGCTCTTGAATCCACAAATTGCGCAAACTCTCGCGTTTCTAAAGCCTTGAGCTCTTCTATCGTTTTTCCCTTATACAATGTTTCTTTCTTTTTCATTTCCATTTTTATCTTTTCCTCCTACCAGTTCTTCTTGGCCTTATCAATCCAACTTTCTTTCCAGGCGGAGCATTTCTCTTTGCAACTTTACTCTTTGGATTCTTTCCTCTACCAGAACCGAATGGATGGTCTATAACATTAACCTTTACTGCTGAAGTTCTAGGCCATAGCTTATTTTTAGCTTTTGTCATATGGTGCTTTTTCCCAGCCTTCAAAATAGGTTTTTCTGTTCTACCAGATCCAGCAATTTTACCAATAGTCGCTCTACATTTAAAGTGAAATTTCTTATCTTTTTTTGAAGGCATAGCAACAATAACTCCATCGTCTGAAATTCTTTTTACAACTGCGCCATTTCCTGCGCTTCTAACGAACATACCTCCATCTCGAGGTCTTGATTCAACATTATAAATTTGAGTTTTTATTGGAACGTCTTTTAATTCCATGATATTTCCTTCTTTAATTTCATTACCCCCAAAATTAATTTTTTGTCCTTCAATCATTCCTTTGAAAGCAGGTATATAAAAAACTCCTTTCTCGTATTTCACTTTTGCCAACGGTGCGCTATGTCCTGCTGAGTTGAATAACTTAAGAACTTCTCCTTCTCCAGTAAGTATTGAAGGATATTTTAATTTGAATTTGAAAGCTTTTCTTCGAACTCTGTAAGTTTTACTTCCATGTCCTCGCGCCTGTTGTATTATTCTTTTACCCATTATATCAATCCTAGTTTCGTAGCAACATCAATCGCCGGAAACTTTGGTTTTAATTTAACATAAGCATATTTTTTCCCGTTCTTAATTAAAATTCTAACTCTTTCTACTTTAACACTGAACATGTCTTCTAATTCTGCTTTTACTTCTGTTCGAGTTTTTCTTTTTTCAACTTCAAAAGTCAAAACATTTTCTCTTTCAATCATCATAACTGCTTTTTCTGTAACTATTGGTTTCATTTGAAATACCTCTTATTGCGAATGAATGAAAATTTAATATTTGCTTTCATTTTTTGAGTGCCTCCGGAATTTCATATTGAGAATATTCTGGAAAAAGATTCTTGCCTTCTAATACTCGTAAGAAACATTCTGCAGTAAGTTTAGCATCTTCTAATGCATTGTGTGCTTGTCTATTGTCTTCCATGCCACAAAATTCTAAAATCTTAGTTAATCCCATATCACTGTGGTCTTCTTTGATTAAAAATTCCTCATGTAAATCATAATACTTTGCTTGTGCAAAATTATGCAAATCAAAACTTCGATAATGGAAAGGCATTTTCAATCCATACTTTATTGCCCTTATCTCTAAAAAAGCAACATCAAATTGAGGGTTCTGACACAAAAAGTTTTTCATTGGTCTTTCTGCAACCCATTTAAAAAATTTCTCTAAAAGTTCTTTTTGTGATAGTTTATTCTTATCTCTAAGCTCTTCTTCTGTTTTTTCAATAACTTCTAATGCTCGCTCTTGAACAATATCCTCGTCGTCGATTCTCGCTTCTTCTAAAAACTCTTCTCCCGTATCTAAACAGTAAGCCCCAATTTGCCAAATACCACATCTAACTTTATCTACTCCACTTGTTTCAATATCTAAAACTATTGGTTTCATTTGACATACCTCTTATGGCGAATGAATGAAAATTTCATATTTGCTTTCATTTTTTCTCCTCCAATTTTTTAGTTTGAATTTTTTGGGAAGTAGTCAACTTGTTCTCAAGTTCCTTAATTGCTTGTTCAGTGTAAATTGTTAATCGTCCAAGTCCGCCTTGAGCTAAATCTTTAATTCCTAAATGTGCAACTTTTTTAACATCAAAAGCATTTGTTTTCAAGTCTTCTTTTTCGCTAATAACAAGCAACATTCCTGCAGTGCTTTTGTATTTTCTCCCCCTAAGTTTTCCTCTTCCGCTTCGAATACTCTTTTTCTTTATCGCAACATTGAAAAGATTTTCACCCAAGATTTTTTTCAAGCTAGAAAGAATTTCTTTAATCTTCAAAGAGGTAATTTTATTCTCGACAATTATTGGAACTCCTTTAGCAGATTCAATGCTACTATACTTTTTACTAATCATTTTTTCGTTCGCAGTTGCACTTAATGCAGATAAAAATGCTAATCTTATCTCTTTCTTGTTTATCTTTGAAGGATTCATTCTACTAGCTACTTTTGGAGGATGTGCTCTCATTCCACCTCTTGCAAAAGGAACTTCTGCAGCTTCCCAATTAAACTGGCTACCTTTTCTAGAGAAAATCTTTCGTGGAACTCTTGAGGCTCCTCGTCCATACCCGCTTCTCCACACATGTCTCCTATGAACTAACTTACCTTTTGCAGCGTGTTGTTTACCTGCAACTGGCGATGGAGAATATGGTTGTTCTGTTTTTTTAACTTCTAAAACTTTAGCTACAATATCTTCTCTAATTCTTTCAGAAAAACATGAAGGCAATTCAATAGTTCCTTTTTCTTTTCCTTGTATGTCTAATACTTTTGTTTTCATCTTAACTCCAATAGTTCATAATCTTTTTTTAATTGTTTTTTAGTTTGCCTTAATGGGGCGGTAATTAATAATTGTCTTTTTGCAGGTCCTTGAACACTGCCTTTAAGAATCAGATAGTCTGTGTCGATGTTGCCATAATTTTTAATGTTCTTAATTGGTCTTTCTGAAGATTTTCCTAAATCTACAATTTTGTTATTATAAATAATTCTTGTGAACATTCCAAGTTGTCCAGCTTGTGGAGCTCGGAAAGTAACTCTTGCAGGATGCCATGGACCTAAACTTCCAGGCCGTCTCCTCCCCTTTTCTGATTTATGAGATTTTAATGTAATTCCAAATCTTTTTACAGGTCCTTGTAATCCTTTTCCTTTTGTTAAACCTCGAATGTCGATAAGTTGTCCTTGTTCAAGAATATCTAAAATAGAAATTTCTTTGTTAAGATTTGCTTTAACAAATTCTAATTTTTCTTCCACACTTCCGTTTAAACCTATTTCGGTTACATCCGGCGCTTTTTTTAATTTAGCATTTTTAACAACAGAATAACAAATTGTTCGAATATCATCATAAGTTTCTGGTTTCACATCTTCAATCTTCCCTTTTTTTGTTTTAGGCAACTTCAATACATGCTTAAGTTCTTTATCTAAATTTTCCGCTAAAACTTCACTCATTACAATACCATTTTTATAAAATCTAGTAGAAAGTATTTTCATAGGAGGACATTCAATTATTGTGACTGGAATAATAATTTTTTTCCCTTTTGTCATAGAATGTTCAGTGTTATCTTTCACATAAGCAGAAGCCATTCCGGCCTTATATGCGATAAATCCCTTAATATTTTTTGATTCTGAAATAGCATCCCAGTTCGTACTAGGTAGAAACTTATTGGCTCTTTTTCTGGGCCAAAATTGCAAACTTCCTTTTCTCGGTGATTTCCTTGTTGGCATTTCTTATTATTGTTGCGGAAATTTTCATTTTAATTACCCTGGATAAATTAGTTAGAAAAATAAGGTTTTTAAGGCTTTCTCATGCCACGAATTCCTTCTCTTCTGTAAAAACTTGTTCGTCAATTACTATGTTTCTAATTACCCTTCCCTTTTTTTGAGACCTCTCCCTTACTTTAGCAAAATCCTTCTCATTTTGCAGTTCTTTTGGAATAATTATTTCTTCAATTTTAAAAGTATGATTAATATTCGCGTCCTTGAAACTAGCATCTTCAAATACAAAACTTTTGAGAATTTCTTTGTCTTTAGTAACAAGTTTGCAAAAATCTGGTTTTGGTGCTTCCCCTTTGTTTTTAGCTTTAGAAGCTTTGGGAGCTTTTGGTTTAATCTTTAATTTTTCTTCTCCAACCTCAAAACTTAAAGCAAAAAAAGTTTTGGGCAAATCATTCAAAAGAGAAAGGATTTCTGTTCCAGACATTTCTTCATCAAGAAGATAGCGCTTCACACCTTGAAATTGTTTTTTATCTTTAAAATTTAATTTTCCAGTTAAATCATTTGTTGAAACAATTGCCCCAGTAATCTGTGTTTTTCCCGCTCCAAGTTTTTCTGCCATCGTCCGAACAAATTCATTTGCGAATTCTGCAGAAGTTGTAATAGTTGCTTTGCCTCCAGAACATTTAACTTTCACTAATGCCCGATTTCCGAATTCTCCTCGACTATACTTTTGAAATTGCAAGTGAACACTCTCGTCCACATTCCCATCAAATATTTTTTTTATGAAATTCATTCTTTAAAGAATTTATATCACAAACCTTTATAAATTTTAACCACTTTTGATAAATGAAAATGGAAGAAGTTTATGTAAAAAAAATTCTCACTGTAACAATTTTGTTGGCTCTTGCAGCCTTAGCTTTTTTTCTTCTTAAACCGATTTTGTTATCAATTATTTTAGGAATTTTTTTAGCGTTTATTTTTATGCCTTTGTATAATAAATTACAAAAATTAATCAAATTAAAAGGGCTGTCTGCAATAATTATTTGTGTTTTGTTACTGGGTTTAGTTTTGCTTCCTTTTTATTTTTTAATTCCAATTTTCGTAGATCAAGCAGTTGGAATTTATTCTTCTTCACAACAGATAGATTTTACAACAATTGTTAAAAATATTTTCCCCTCTGTGATTTCTACAGATAAATTTTCAGAAGAACTAGGTTCTATGTTTTATACTCTTGTTACAAGAATTACCAATTCGATTATTGCTTATCTTTCCCAACTAATTCTTAATGCTCCTAAGATGCTATTGCAATGGGTTATTATCCTATTCACGTTTTATTTTGTACTTATCAACAAAAAGGAATTTTTTGTTTATGTACAAAGCCTATTACCTTTTTCAAAAGAAATTGAGAAAAAAATAATAAATCAAACAAAGATGGTCACAAGTTCGGTTATTTATGGGCAAGTAATCATTGGGATTATTCAAGGAATTATAGCAGGAATTGGTTTAATGATATTTAAGGTGCCTAATGCTCTTTTGCTCACAGTTGTAATGTGTATCGCAGGAATTCTTCCAATTATTGGTACTGTAATAATCTGGGTTCCAATAGCCATATTCCTTCTTATTGATGGAAATGCGGGTGCAGCATTGGGAGTTGTTATTTTTGGATTTATCTCTTCTATTGTTGATAATTTTTTAAGACCAATAATTGTTTCAAGGAGAGCCAAGATTCATCCTGCAATTTTATTAGCAGGGATGGTTGGTGGGCTTTATGCATTTGGAGTTTTAGGATTTATTTTAGGGCCTTTAATCTTGGCGTATCTTTTGATTTTATTAGAAGTTTACCAAGGAAAAAAGATTAAGGCAAGCCCACTTCAGTTAGAAACTAGTTAAATATAAAAATCAGTTTTTCTAATTAATAAGAAGAGATGAAATTAAAAATAAAATTGCTTGATTGGTCTGCTGGGCTTCCCGTTGCTATGTTAGATGAAGAGACTGCTAAGAAAATGGGGGTGCACACAAAAGACCGTATCTTTATTGAAACCATTTCTGGAAAGCACCAAAAATTTTCTACAATTATTGATACAATAAAAAAATTTATCGGAAAAAATGAGATTGCAGTTTCTTCTGAACTTGCAGAAAAATTAGGATTAAGACAAGGACAAAAGGTCAATGTTAATCTTTCTCCCGCATCAAAAAGTTCAATGTACATTCGGAAAAAACTTGATAAAAAAAAGCTAACTCAAAAAGAAATAAATGAAATCATTAAAGATATAGTTAATAATTCTTTATCTGAACCAGAGATTGCGCTTTTTGTTTCAGCGATGTATGAAAATGGGATGGATATGAAAGAAGTAGTCTATTTGATAAAAGCAATTTCTAAAACTGGGAATCAAATAAAGTTTAAGAGTAAATATGTTGTAGATAAACATTCTATTGGGGGGATTCCTGGGAACAGAACAACTCCGATTGTTGTTGCAATTTGTGCAGCTGCAGGATTAGTAATGCCAAAGACCTCTTCAAGAGCGATTACAAGTGCAGCAGGAACTGCGGATGTCATAGAAACAATCGCGAAAGTAGAATTTTCAGCAAAAGAATTAAAAAAAATAGTGCAGAAAACAAATGGTTGTTTAATCTGGGGGGGTTCTTTAGGAATTGTGCCAGCAGATTCAAAGATAATAAGAATTGAAAGGATTTTAAAAATTGACCCAGAGTCTCAATTACTTGCGTCAATTATGTCAAAGAAATTAGCTGTGGGGAGTAAATACATACTCATTGATATTCCTTATGGAAAACATGCAAAAGTCAATAAAAGTCAAGCCTTAAAATTAAAAGAAAAATTTGAATATCTTGGAAAAGCTTTCCATAAAAAATTAAAAGTAGTTTTAATAGAAAGCAAAGAACCAATGGGAACCGGGGTTGGGCCGGTTTTAGAATTATTAGATGTTATAAAAGTTTTAGATCCTGTTCAAGAAGGTCCGAAAGATTTAGAAGAGAAATCCTTATTTTTAGCAGGTGAACTTTTAGAAATGACTTCTAAAGCAAAGAAAGGAAAAGGAATAGAAATGGCAAAGGAAATTTTAGAATCTGGGAAAGCATTTGAAAAATTTACTGCAATTATTAAAGCTCAAAAAGGTTCATTTAAGAAAATTAGGCCCGCGAAATTTAAGAAAATTATCCTTGCACCAAGAACAGGGACAATAAAAGAAATAAACAATAAAAAAATAAATTCTTTAGCGAGGGTAGCCGGGTGCCCAGTTGATAAGTTTGCAGGCCTTAAAATTTATGTTTCTGTGAAAGATAAAGTTAAGAAAGGGGATAAAATTATGACAGTTTACTCAGAATCAAGAACAAGAATAAAAGAAGCAATTAAATTTTATACTAAGGAAAAGCCAGTTAGTTTCAAATAACTCTTTCATACCTATCACTAGAAGACAATAAAGCTTTTAAAAAATTATTTCATTTATTTAACTTATTCAACAATGAAAATACTTTTTATTCATTATTATTGTAAAAAAGACGGCGTGACTAGAGTAATCTTAAACAATATAAATGGTTTATCTGCTCAATCTAAAGACTTGGAATTTGTTTTTGCAGGAGGTTCTTTTGAAGTTCCAATTTCCCCAGAAATAGAAAAAAGACACATTGATTGGGATGCAGAGGACATTTTATCCCAACTCCAAGAGGTTGCAAAAGATGTAGATGTGATAGTTATAGAAAATCCCACTGTTGGGACAGTTCCTAAAGCTACTTTAGCGTTCAAACAATTTGCAGAACAGAACCAATCAAAAAAAATAATTTATAGAATACATGACTTTGTAGAAGACCGTCCCCACCTCTTTGAAAATATGAAAGAGGTATTTGAAAACTTAAATGAAATTTATCCCAAATCAAAAAATGTTTCTTTTTTGGTTCTAACCTCTTCTGATAAGGAGAGATTAATGCAGAAAGGATTGGAAAATGTGCAAGTGCTTCCGAATTCAATTGTAGTTTCTGATTTTCAAAGTAATAAGGAAAAGGCAGAAAGCCTAAGGAAAATTTTTGAAGAAAAAGGAATAATAAATTCTGGGGAAAAAATTTTGGCTTATCCTGTAAGAGTTTTAAGAAGAAAAAATATAGAAGAGGCAATTCTTTTAACCAAGCTCATAAATGAAGAAGGTGCTCAAAATTATCGGTTGATTGTTACAATCCCTTGGGAAGAAGATTATAAAGAAGAAATAGAAAAATTAGCTAAGACATATGAAGTTCCTTGTTCTATTGGGAAAGCAAGCGAGCATATAAGTTTTGATAAAAAAGATTCTTACACTATCGCAGATTTATATCTTATAACAGATTTAGTAATTTCTACAAGTGTGCGTGAAGGTTTTGGTTTAGCATTTATTGAACCTTGGCTTGTAGGAACGCCAGTAATAGGGCGAAGAATCCAATCAATAACAAAAGACTTAGAAAATAATGGAATGGATTTAAGTTATTTTTATGATAATTCTATTTTGCATAATAGTGAAAATTCTAAAGAGCGTATGGAAAATGTGGTTTCTATTTTATCTGACCCAGAAAAGTTCAAACAATTATCTGAAAAATTAAATATTTTAGATAGAATAAGGAGAGCAAGATTAGCAGTAGACCAAAATCGGCTCGCAATCAAAGAAAATTATGACCATTTTAATGTGTCTAAAAAATTACTAAGTCAAATCACAACGAGCTATACCCCTTATTGCAACTAAATTTTTAAAGTCTTTTTTTATGATTAATTTATGGAGAAAACAGATTACAAAAGCAAACTTGTAAGCTACTTCAAAAAAAATCTAGCAAAAAGTTATAATCCTAATACTCTTAAATTTGCACTAATTAACCAAGGGTATTCGAGAATTGCTGTAGAAGAAGCTTTGATACAGGCGACTGCAGAACTCGCAGAAAAAGCACCAGTATTAAAAGAAAAGCCAAAAATTAAATATGAAATTATCGATGAAAATGATAAAGTTGTGCAAATAAAAAAACCTTTTCTGAAACGGCTTTTTGGATTTAACAAAAGCTTTAAATTCTCATTTTAACTCGAAATTCCATGCCTCTGTCGCATAATGGTAGTGCACCGGCCTTGAGAGCCGGGCCCTTTGGGCTCGCAGGTTCGATTCCTGCCGGGGGCGTTTTTTATTCCTTAAAAGCATCAAGAACCCTTGAATCAGGACTCAATAAATAAATATGGTCCTCTTTGAATCTCAAACCCCGATAAACTTTTTGCCATAATTCTCTTCTTGCTTTATCTTTATATAAACTCCAGTAATATTCTGGTTTTGTTTTATTCAAAATTTTCCAAAAAGCATCTTGCACATTTGGATTAGGATATTTTGTAAAAATAATGCTATTGCATTGTTCCCCCGGAAAATCAATTCCCC
>CAYUEW010000014.1:0-14089 GCA_964444095.1 Candidatus Woesearchaeota archaeon
TTATGATAATTTATTATACAATGCAACATATGTAACAACTACAGGTGTAACAGAATTAAATGTAACTGTTGGGGGGAATATTGCTCAAGGCACATTTAATGATACTCATGAAGTTGTAGTAAAAAATCAGACTGATTTAATAGCAAATTTTACCCATAATTTCACAAAATCTATTTTGGACCTAAGTTTGGTCAGCATACAAAAAACATCAACCTATTTAATTGTTAATTTTTCAAACCAAGTGCAAGAAAACAAAACTTTGTACATAGAAGATAATAGTTTTATTGGATTATGTGTTAAAGATGAAGAAATTAGTTCAATAAGTGAAATGAGCGCGGCATGTACTGGGAGCAATGAAATAGATTTTACAACTTGCTTAGGAAATAATACTGGAGTCAATTTGAACGGAGTAATTTGTATAGACAATGGAACAATAATTAGTGTTCAAAATTTATCTTATTCTGCAATCAGAGGAACCTTAGCAACGCCTGTTACTCCAGTTACTCCTTCTGGAGGCGGAGGGGGTGGGGGAACAACTAGCTCCAGTTTTACAATCACTCCAACCAAAATTAGCACAACCATAAAACAAGGAGAAACTTCTTTAGAAAGCATGGTTATAACAAACACTGGTAATAGTCTTGTAACTATCTCGTTACAAGAATCTGGACTGGGAGATTTAATTAGAATAAGTGAACTAAGTTTAACATTGGGGGCAGGAGAATCTAAAATAATTTTCTTAGATTTTTTAGCTAGAGAAGACACTTCTCCAGATTTATACATGGGTAAATTGCTCATATCTGGAGGAGGAATCACAAAAGAGATTTTAGTGGTAGTTGAAGTAGAATCAAAGGAATCTTTGTTTGATGTAATGCTAGATATTCCAGAAGAGTTTTCGCAAGTGGCACCAGGAAATAACATGTTCGTTAAAATAAATCTTTTCAGATTACAATCAACAGAAAAAAGAGTAGATGTGACATTAATATATTCAATTCGTAATTCTCTGGGGGAAGAAGTAATTCAGCATAGTGAAACAGTCGCTGTAGAAACAAGTGCATCATTAATACATGAGTTTGAGATACACCAAAATATGAAAGGAGATTATATTCTTTATGTTCAAGCAATTTATGAGGATACAATAAGCAGTGCAAGTGGTTCATTTGAAGTAACAAAAACCCAAGTGTCCTCTAGGGAAAAAACATTTATACTCTCTGCTCTTTGTTTATTTATAATACTAGCAGTAATAATTTATAAATATGAAAGTCGAAAAATTCCGCATAAAATTAAAAAACAAATCGGACTAGAAAGTTTAATAAAAAAGAGGTAAAATGTATTTAACAATTGGTCTCAGTATAGTAGCATTCGTGATTTACCTAGTGACATTTCTGATGTTTCTTTGTATTAAAAAAAGAATGAAAGGAGAAATAGTGAAGTTTTTAAACTTTTTAGCATTGGTTATTTTATTCCTGATTCTACTTCGAGTAGTAAATCTTTTAACTAAGCTCACATTATTTTCTGTGCCTTATTTGTCTGAATTCTTGGTGGTGTTTACAGCTCTTTCCTTACTTTTAGCTATAGCTTTTTTATTAAATCAAGTGAAACAAAAAACAGATAAAAAAGAAAAAATACGTACATTTAAATCTATACGCAATCCAAAAAAAGAAGTTAAAGTAAAGAAAAAGAAAATTTCTAAGAAACCAAAAATTCGAAAGATTAAAAAAGTAAGGAAGTCTGATAATAAAAGAGAGCAAGCTCTCTTTAAAAAGTACGTAAAATAAAAGAGGTAAAATAAAATCGTAGATATAGAATTAGTAAAGGGTTTAATATATTTTTCATTAGCACTAGTAAGTATTTTTATAGGAATCCTTACAATATCTCGTTCTCAAGGAAAACTGCGCACAGCTACTTTTTCCCTAACAGGCGCTTTTGTATTTTTTGCTGTTTATCAGATTGGAGTAATTTTAAATCTCTTTGGAGAAATATTTAACAAAACATTAGTATTAAACATCCTACATGTTTCTGTTATGATATTAGTTTTATTTGCATTGATAAATATACACCAAATAATAATGGGTTTTCGAAGTCGTCCAAAAAGCAAAGCAAAAAAGAAAAAGTAGTTGTGAATCTAGTACAATAATTCTTATAAACAAATCCTTTTTATTTTCTTCATGGAACTAGTAGCATTATTATCTTCTGGAAAGGGTTCGTGGGCGCAGGTTTCTGGTTTGATAAAGCAAGGCGATTGGGAGAAGGTTACTTTATTGGGTGACGAGTTCGCTTCAAGTTTTCAAGTGCAAGAAAAAGCAGATATAACAGAATTCATTAAAGTCAAATTGGATAAACGGCTTAAGGATTTGCGGGACGAATTTTCGCAGAAGCTTAAAGGAAAATTCGCAGGAACAGAAGTCGCTTTGAGTATTGCATCAGGCGACGGAAAAGAGCACATGGCATTGATTTCTGCGCTGATTAATTTGCCTGTTGGAATTCGATTCGCCGCACTTACAAGAGACGGCGTGATTGATTTGTAAAATTATAATTCACTTTTCTTAATCTTCATATCTTCTTTGTTTTTTCCTAAAAGAACAACTCTGCTTTCTTTTTTCTCGTCGAGGAATTTGTATGCTGGAAGAAATTTCAAAACTTCATTTGCAAAATCTACTATATCTTGGTGATAGGGCATTCTGTCGTAACCAAGTCTTTGTCGCGCAAACCCAACAGACATAAATCCTTTAATTTCCACAAACATTGGATTTGCTCCCTCAATCATCTTTGCATAATTCTCTGGTTCAATCATATTTAATCCTTTAACTAAATTCATTCTAAACACTGTTCGGCATTTTAGAGAAGACATAATCTCCAAACTCTTGTTCAATTTTTCCCACGCATCTTTCATAGAACTTCTGTGAAACTTTCCATAAAGAATTTTATTCGGCGTATTAACAGAAATGTAAAGTTGTGTCGGCAACTGATTTTCTTTTTTTATTTCCTCAAGCTTTTCTGGATAAAGTCCATTGGTAACAAGGAAACTCGTCTTCCCTCTACTTCGTAATTCTTTAATTAGTTCCCCAATTTTATCATACCCTGTCGGCTCACCAGACAATGAAATTGCAAATTGAGTAGGTTCTTGCGCTTCTTTAAATTTTTCCATATCTGCTTTACTTACTCTTGCCCCCTTACTTGTTGGAAGTTTTTTAAATCCAAGAAGAAGTTTTCTTTGCGCTTCAATACACCCATCAATAATTTCTTTAGGTGAATCAACATCTCCCTCCAATTTATCTCCAATTGTTAATTCTATTGCCCTCCAACAATGTACACACTTATTCGGACACCACATAACCGACGGCGTCATCTGGCAACATAAATGACTTTTAATCCCGTAAAATTGTTCTTTATAGCAAACGCCTTCGTTTCTGAGAGATTTTTTCGTCCACCTACAAACTTGCACTGCAGAATGTTTTCCCACAATCGCATAATGTTGTTTCTTCAGAGCATCTTTAACTTTTTGAGGTATCATAAAAAACAGAAAACTACATCAGTTTTAAAAGTTACTTAAAAAAAGCTCACAAGCCAAAATGCCATGATTACAAATAATAACAATAAGAAAAGGTATGTCACAACTGAAAATGCTCTCTTTGCGATTTTTTCTTTTTTGGTTATTGCTAAAATTGTTAAATAGAAAAATCGTCCCCCATCAAAAATTCCTACAGGCAACATATTTACCAAAGCAATACTAAAACTAACCATAACTAACCACCAGAATAAATAATAGATAAAATTAGCCGCTTCAAATTTTGATGCATAATAAGTGTTCGGTTCTTTGAGAGATAATGCGTTCACAATACTTCCCATTACTCCAGAAGATTTTTGATTTGCAAATCCAATTCCAAGATAAGCCCTATCTGCATTAGCGGGGTGCATTCCGAGGACAATTTCATATTCTTTTATTTCTTCATTAACTACTGCAGTAATAGTCACTTCTTCTCCAGGAGAATATAATGAAAGAACTTCCGAGAGTTCACCCACCTCGGTTATGCTAATGTCATTAATTTTAGTGATTGCTCCTTCTAAATTAGCATTGATTGCCGGTGCATCTTCATACAATAAAATATATTCCTCTGTGTTTTGTTGAGTTTCCCAGAATTCTTGTGTAATCAAAAAGATTTCGTCTTCAATACCTACCTCTGTAAGCCCCTTTTCATTAATCAAAGGAGAAATACTTTCGATTGTTGCATCTGTTATAGGAATACCGTTTACTAAAGAGACAGCAGATATACTTGCAACAGAATAAGTATAACTATCAAACGTGACGCCAGCAGGAGCAAAAGCCAAGATAAAGAAAAGCCACATCAATCCGAAAGATAAAATAGCAGTTAAGATGTTCGCAAATGTTCCTGCAGCAAGCACAGACATTTGAGGGAATATTTTTTTCTTTTGCATTTGTTTTTCATCAAGTTCAACAAAAGCAGCTAAGAAAACAGGCAAGAAAAACGGGAAAAATCCAAAACCGGTTTTCTTTATTTTAACATTGTTGTGAGCAGCAAAAATTCCGTGGGCACATTCATGAACTATTGCAACAATTGCAATTATTACAATCCAATATGTAAAATAAAACGGGGGCAAGAAATCCAACTTGAAAACTTGAGGCAAGTATGGAATAAGAGGCATTATTGGGGGGATTTTAATTGCTCTGACGATTTCGGGATTAAGCACATATATCCAAACTATTTTACCAAAAAGATAAACAATCGTGCCCATTAATAAATAACCCAACCCTATAACAACATAACTAAGAATATTCAAAGTTTTAGTAAACTTTTTCCCAATCCTATTAATTAATCTTATTCCCCAACTTGCTCTGTATAAAAGTAAAAGCCCTTCTTTCTTAAGGTTCTCTCTTTTTTTATAGAGGAATATCCCAATAAAAATTAAGAAGATTACTAATAATATCATATCATATAACATAACGCTCATTTTTGTGCCTCTATTTTTTCTTCAAAGGTCTAAATGCACTTTTTCCACATTTTCTGCATCTGACCTTACCTCGCAAAATTTTTTGAGGATCAGCTCTAATTTTTGTTTGACATTTTTTACAGACAAACATATTCTTGAAAAGTCTATTTGATGCTTCTGGTATTTTTGCCATTATAATTTCTCCTTAGGTTTTGCTTCACAAACCCGTTTCATTGATTCCATGATTTCTGAAGGTTTTGGTTTCTCCATAGTTATTCTTGCAAGCCCCACCGGGGTAAGTGCATCAGCTAGTGAACTATATTCTGTTTTTTCTGGCTCGTTATATAATCTTATCATTTTATAATTTCCTCTTAACTATTTTTGTACCTTCAACATCCCAGTATTCTACGTTGGAGTTTTCTTCTAGTTCTTGTTTTAAATCTTCTGGACATGTAACTTCAAGCGTTTCAAAATTTTCCAAGTCCATTAAACTAACTTTCTCTCCCATTGAAAGCACTTGGCCTTTTCTTTTATTTACAATTGGAATTTCAAGTTTATCATGTCCTGGTGTCACGAAAACCTTTTTTTGTCCAGAAAGAATGCTTGTCGCCTCTATCCTTACCTTTGAATGTCCGTGCTTTCCAGTTTTACTAACATCCATTTTTTTTATAGTACAAGGCTCTCCATCAACAATAATGCTCGTTCCAACCCGTGCCTCTGTTGCGCCAATTATCTTTAAAACCATATTCTATTCAAAAAAAATAGATTTATAAACATTTTTACTCAAGGAATTAAAATGAGTATTAAGGATAAAGATTTTCTTGAGATAGAATTTGTAGGAAAAGAAGAAGATGGGAGAATTTTCGACTCAAATATTAAGGAAGAGCTTGAAAAAATGAATTCAAATATTAAACCAAAACCTTTTGTTTTCTGTTTAGGCGAGGGAATGTTCCTGAAAGCAATTGATGATTTTTTAATAGATAAAAAAGTTGGAGAAAATTATAAGATTGAACTTTCATCAGAACAGGCTTTTGGTAAAAGAAATCCCAAGATGATTCAGATGATTCCAATGAAAATGTTTAATGAACAAAAAACAAGGCCTATCCCTGGAGCAATGTTTGTTTTTGATGGGCGACCAGCGAAAATTTTAACAGTTTCTGGGGGGAGAGTAATGGTAGATTTCAATAACCCCTTAGCAGGAAAAAATGTTGTGTATGATATTAAGGTAAAAAGAAAAGTAGAAGAATTAAATGAAAAAACAAAAGCGCTTATTGATTTCTTTTTTAAAAAAGAGCTCAAATTCCAAGTAAAAGATAAAAAAATAATACTTCAAGTTGACAAATTTTTAATGGAATATGCTAAACTCTTTCAGGACAAGTTTAAAGAGATTCTTGGCTTAGAATTAGAAATTCAAGAGATTGATGATTCAGTTAAAAAATCACAATAATTCTTTATGCGAATTGTTTAGTCAATGAAAAGAGACAAGGAGCATCCGACTTGTCGGAGAATTATAAGAAATCACAATAATTCTTATAAAGAGATATGGTCTCCAATAAATAATGGAAGATATCTATAATTCGCCTGAACGTTCTCGAGATCCTTTGTCTAATATGTCTTCAGATGTACAAGAAATTGATAGAGAGCTTGAAGAACTTTTAAAAAAACAATCCGCAAAAATTAAAGTTGTTGGTATCGGTGGGGGTGGAGGAAATTCTTTGAGCCGAATGAGAGAAATAGGAATTAAAGGCGGAGAATTAATTGCTATGAACACCGACGCTCAGGATTTATTATATGCTAATGCAGACCAGAAAATTTTGATTGGAAAAGAATTAACACAAGGGCTTGGGGCAGGAAGCAATCCCAGAACAGGAGAAGAATCTGCGAAAGAATCTGAATCAGAAATTAAAAAGAAAATATCTGGAAGCGATATGATTTTTATCACTTGCGGATTGGGTGGTGGAACTGGGACAGGTGCAGCACCTGTAGTTGCAAGTTTAGCAAAAAAGCAAGGTGCATTAGTTATCGGAATTGTTACCTTACCATTCACAATTGAAGGAAGAAAAAGAATAGAAAATGCAATGGATGGTTTAGAGAGGTTGGAATCAATTGTTGACACATTAATTGTAATACCCAATGATAAACTTCTTGAATTAGCCCCAGAATTACCTTTGCATACTGCGTTTAAAATTGCCGATGAGATATTAACAAATGCTGTTAAAGGAATAACAGAACTTGTGACAACTTCTGGTTTAGTAAATCTTGATTTTGCAGACATAAGAACAGTTATGGTTAACGGAGGTGTTTCTTTAATTGGAATGGGGGAATCAGATAGTGCTCAAAGAGCGTTAGAAGCAGTTGAAAAAGCAATTCAAAATCCGCTTTTAGATGTGGATATCTCAAATGCATCAGGGTCATTAGTAAATATTATTGGCGGGCCAGATATGAGCTTAGAGGAGTGCAAGCAGATTGTAGAAACAGTGGGAAATAAATTGCATCCAGACGCAAAATTAATTTGGGGAGCACAAATTACAGAAGATATGGAAAAATCTATTCGGGTTTTATTAATTGTAACAGGTGTGAAAAGTTCTCAAATTCTTGGGCATAACGGAACTCTCGAAGACATTAAACATCAAGAAATTGAAGAAGAACTGGGAATAGAATTTTTTGAATAATTTTAAAAACTCTTTGTTTCTCATAAAAGCATGAAAATCTTTTCAAAGATAAAGTCATTCGCAATTCAATGTAAACGAGTTTGGTTTGCACTTAAGAAACCATCTAAAGACGAATTCCTCAAAGTCGCTAAAATTTCCGCGATTGGAATAGTTATACTCGGTCTCATTGGTTTTGCAGTTTCATTGATTATGAAGTTATTTGTCAATTAAATTAAATAATTAATATGGGTTTAGAAAATTTTCTTCGTGAAGGAAAGAAATGTTTTAGAAGAACATTACTCGCAGGATTATTAGCTCCTACACTTTTTTTTAATTCTTGTAATCCAAATCCTCCTATTCCCGACCCCCCCGCTCCTCCAGCGCCTTCAGCAGAACTTTCTGAAAATACAGAGATAGTCCCTGAAGATTATCTTGAGGATATTTCAATTGTCGAAGAAGATAGCATAACATTCTCAGTACCAGTCCCCTATTCTGCTGGGGATATAATTGTTTGTGATATTTCCGATGCAACACCAGATGGTTTGTTAAGAAAAGTAACTTCTACTTCTTCTGACGGTAAAATCCTTTATACTGAATCAGCAACATTAGAAGAAGCAATAAAAAATGTTGATGTTAAATTCATGCTTTCTTCTGAATCAGATTATTCTCGGGACCTTGAGCTTTCTCTTTTAGATTTTGAAAAACATTTTGACAATGTTGTTTTATTGGACGTTTATGGAGATTATTCTACTACTTATGATCAGATAACTCTTGATGGAGATATTTCAGGTAGTTTAAATTTAATCCTTGATTTAAAGATTAGTGATAATCAGTTGGAAGAATTTACTTTTAAGACGTTGGTGGATCAAGAAGCTTATATTACAGTTAAAGCAGGAGATTATTCTGAATCAGGATGCGTTTTTGATATTTGGGAAAAAAAGTTCAGCCCTTTTATAATTGGTTATATCCCTGGAACCCTTTTTCCAATTACAGTCACGCCTAGTCTGAACTTTCATTTAAAGATGGAAGGAGATTTATTACCAGAAGTAATTATAGATGAAAGGGCAGATTTAACTGCAGGCATAGAATATGAAAAAGACATTGGATGGAGCACTACAGAATATTCTTCTGGGTTTTGGTCTTGCTTTCCTTTTGGTGGGGAAACTGTCTCTGACTTTAAAATTCTTGCAGGACCAGAATTGAGTTTGTTGGTTTATGGGGTGGCAGGACCTTATGGAGAAATTAACGCGTATGCAGGAAAATTTTCTATTCCTCCTATCTGGGAATTGCGTGCTGGTTCAGAAGTAAATCTTGGAGCGCGAATGCAAATTTTTGGCAAAACCTTAGCAGATTATTCCGCTAATATAATCGATGCTTATTGGGTGATTGCAGAAGGAGAAGCAGAAGAAGAGGATCTATTAGTCATTCAACCTGGTTCAATAGGCAAGGATGCTTATATTAGAGAAGGAGAACATTATGATGGTTTTGCTTTTTCAGAAGTAGATGGTTTTAGTTATAGATTTGGGACAGATAATTATTTAACAGAGGAATGGATAACTTCAGCCAAATCTTTTATTGAATTTCCTCTCTCTTTAATTCAAGAAGATTTTAGTATCACTTCAGCTAAATTAAAACTTTTTGGCACACAAAATTATGATTTTTCAGGAATCCCAATAAGTATAAAGAAGGTAACAGAGTTTTGGGATGAAAATCCAGAGTCTCTTTCAGAAGGAGGGCCAACTCATGAATTAGACACAATTGCTTCTACTCTTTTAACAGGGGATGCTCAATGGTATGAGTGGGATATAACTTCTTTGGTTCAAGGATGGAGGGGTGGAGAGCCAAATTATGGAATAGCACTTATTGGTGGAAATCGTACTCAAGGAGACATAGCTCCTTATTATTTTTATAGTGGAGATTATGGGGCAGATATAACCAAAAGACCAAAGTTAGAAATCTCTTATTACGAATAAATAAAAAACCTTATAAACCCCAATCTTCAATTAAATATATCCTTCTAAGATTATTAAGTCTTAGTTGGAGCAAAAAATGATATTTATAATAAAAGTTACGACGAACAAAGAAGAAAAAGCAGTAGATATGATATCTGAAAGAGTGGGGAAAAAAGATATTAATGTTTTTTCAGTTTCTCGACCGCACGGGTTAAGAGGCTACATCCTTTTAGAAGCAGAAAACAGAGAAAGTGCAGAAGAAGCTGCATTTAATTTACCTTATGTAAAAGGAATAATTGGGAAAACTATAACTTACGAAGAAATCAAAAACATGATTGAACGTTCTCCAGAAACAATTTCTATAAAAGAAGATGACATAGTTGAAATGATTACAGAGCCATTCAAGAAAGAAAAAGCGAAAGTATTAAGAATAGATAAACAAAAAGGAGAAGTAATGGTAAGTTTGCTTGGAGCAGTTGTTCCATTACCAGTAACAGTTAAATTAGATAATGTTAAAGTTATAAGACGTGACGAGGACGAAGAAAATGCAAATTAAATTATTAATCGAAGGCGGGAACATGACACCTAATCCAGTCCTTAGCCAAAAGATAGGGCCACTTGGACTAAATTTAGGAGAAATAATTTCAAAGGTAAATGAAGCTACAAAAGATTTTAAGGGACTTAAGGTTCCAGTTGAATTAGAAGTAGACCCATCGACAAAACAATTCGAGGTTCATGTTTCTTCACCACCAGTGTCAGAATTATTGAAAAAAAAATTAGGAATAACAAAAGGTTCTGGAGTTCAATTAAAAGTACAAGCAGCAAATGCATCAATTGAGCAAATAATTTCTGTTGCAAAAACAAAACTTCCAACATTGCTTTGTAACGATTTAAAATCCGCAGTTAAGACCATCCTTGGGACTTGTGTAAGTTTAGGAGTTTTAGTGGAGAATAAACAGGCATCAGAGGTAGAAGGTTTAATTGACGAGGGGAAATATGATAAAGAAATTCAAGAAGAGATAACAGAAACTTCTCCAGAGAAAAAAGCACAACTTGATGAATATTTCAATGAACTTCACACTCAACAAGAAAAGGCTGTAGAAAAGGAAGAAGCAGAGAAAGAAGTAGCTAAAGAAGCTAAAGAAAGTGCAAAGCCTGCTGGAGCAGAAGCTCCAAAAACAGAAAAGGTTGAAAAGAAATAGCTTTATAAATTATTCACGCCCACTATTTATTATGGGGCTGTGGGGTAGTTTGGTAGCCTTTCAGGTTTGGGACCTGACGACCCCGGTTCAAATCCGGGCAGCCCCATTGATATAAAATAAAATGGCAACAAAATTAAAAAAAGCAAAATCAGCAGGAAGATTTGGCGCAAGATACGGAAGGTCTATAAAAGCAAAGTTGGTTAAAGTAGAAGAAAAACAAAGACAAAAGCAGAGATGCCCGTATTGTAAAAAGCTGGGCGTCAAAAGATTATCAACCGGCATTTGGCAATGTCCGAAATGCAATAAAAAATTCGCGTCAGATACATATTACTTAGATTAAAATGGCAACTTACAAATGTTTTAAATGTGGAAAGAAAATTGTTAGCTCAAGCCTTGAAAAAAGATTCGTGTGCCCACATTGTGGAAGTAAGATTTTCTACAAATTAAGAACTAAAACAAAAAAAATAAAAGCAGAATAAAATGAATAACCAAAAACTTCAAGAGCTTCAAATGTTAGAGCAAGGTTTGCAGAATTTACTTCTTCAAAAGCAATCATTTCAAATGGAATTTTCTGAAACAGAATCCGCGTTACAAGCAATCGAAGAATCTGGAGAAGAAGTTTTCAAAATTATTGGGCAATTAATGATTAAGACAGAAAAGTCAAAAGTAAAAGAAGAACTTGAAAATAAAAAAAAGATGATTGAATTGAGAATTAAAACAATGGAAACTCAAGAAACTTCCGTAACAGAACAGCTCAACAAGTTAAGAGAAGAACTCATGAAAACAGAGAAAAAGGAATAACTCTTTTAATCAATTATTTTCTCTAATGAGCCTAACAAATCACAGAAATCTTTATAAATCTACCAAGTATAAAATTAATATGGTTTTCGAAAAAATAAAAAAAGCCTTTGCAGGTTCATCAAGTGAAGATGGTGATATTTCTAATGAATACTTGGAAATTGATTTAGGAAAAAAAGAAGAAGAAAATAAAGTTCTTGTAAAACTCTTTGTGTTAAAACAATACGACGATGTTCAAGCTATTTTAGATGCATTAAGAGAAGGATATACAATAGCTGTAACAGATATAAAAGACTTAAGGAAAAGAGACCCAATTGAATTGAAAAGAGCTATTGCGAAAATCAAAAAAACAACAGATGCTCTTGAAGGAAATATTGCAGGATTCGGAGAAAACATTGTAATCGTGACTCCTTCTTTTGCTAAGATTTCAAGGGAATCCTCAAAACCAAAAGCTCCTAAGGGTAAGTTTGAGTAATTAGTAACCTTTAAAACAGACTTCTGTTAATCTATTTCATGAAAACATTATTCATTCCTGCGAAAATTAAGACAAAGATAAATAAGGAAAAGATAAAATCTCTTTCAAAAAAACTTCCTAAGAACATAGCGATTGCTTATTCTATCCAATATAAAGAAATAGCACTAGAGATAGAGAAAGTATTGTCAAACAAAATAACCAAGATTGTTCAAGTTTTGGGCTGTAGTAAATTAGTATTTCCCAAAAGCACTCAAGCAGTTGTACTAATCGGATCTGGAAAATTTCACGCGCTTTCTTTAGCACAAGAAACAAATCTCCCTATTTATATATTAGAACATACCAAACTCTCAAAAATTACAGAATCAGAGATTGAATCTTTTAAGAAAACTAAAAAAGCATCGTATCTCAAATTTCTCAATGCAGATAAAGTTGGGATTTTTATCTCTACAAAGCCAGGACAAGAAAATTTAAAGCGAGCTATGGAAGTAAGCAAGAAAATAAAGAACAAAAAAACCTACCTATTTATTAGTAATAATCTTAATACATCTGAATTTGAAAATTTCGGTTTAGAAAGTTGGGTGAACACTGCTTGTCCAAGAATAGATATGGAAGATTCAAGAATAATTAATGTAAGCGATTTAAACCTTAGCAAGTCCAAATAGTGTCTTCAAAGCTACAATGATTGTTGTAGGAACAAGTAAAGCCAAAAGAGCTGCAAATGTTGAACTAACTATCTCTCCGACTCCTAATCCTAATAATGAACCTAAAACACTTTCCATACCAAATTTACTAACAACAACTAATATTGCACCTGTAACCAAAAAATTTTGAGTATCTTTTCTACCTACATTTATTGAAAAACCCACAACCAAACCAAGAATTACCAACACAGCGTAAATTAAGGAACTATATGCTTTCCAAGAATCAACAGAGAAGAAACTCGTTGTAATCCCAATTAAAACTGCAAGGATTATTCCTACAAGGAAAGCCCATGCACCAATAGAATTTTCTTTAGATGTTATTCCCATATTCTAATAAAAAGACTTGTATGAAATATATAAATGTTTTTATCGTCATGAAAACACAAAAATAGAGGATAACTCCATCTATACAACAAATATTTTCTAACACAGAAATCTTTATAAGTTAAGGTAACTGCGAAATGATTACACATGAAAAACAAATTTTTCACATTGGTAAGTTTAAGCGTTCTAACATTAATTATGATTACAGGTTTTGCTAGTGCAGATGCATTAGAGTTAGATTTAGTTTCTTCTCCTTCAAGTGTTATAGCTGGGGAGGATGTAACTGTAGTTTTCAATCTTTCTTCACCAGATGCTTCTTATACTGCTCTTAATTGGGCTTTAAGCTCAACAAATATTGGTTCTTGGACAATTTTACCCTTACGGACTACAATAGGGATTGATGAAACTTATGAAGTTTCTGCCGTTTTATCTGTTCCATTAATTGCAACAGGGATTATCAACGCAGAAATTGATTTACAAAGCGAGACTAGTGCTGAAGCACAATTAACTATTCCCACAATAACTATTACTGCACCATTAGTTCCAGAAGAAATCCTTTCTTGTGCAATTACAGCAGAAGCAGCAGGTTCTGACAATGACGATTTACAATTAAGTATAGAAGATGTTCAAGTTACTGGTTTTGGAGATGAATATGAATGGTTCCCTTTTGATGAAGTTGAAGTAGAGATTAATATTGAAAATGATAACAATGATTATAATATTAAAGGAATTGAACTTGAATGGGGACTTTATGATAAGAATTCAGGAGATTGGTATTACAGTGATGAAGAAAGCGACTTCAAATTAGGCGATGGCGATGACAAGACATTAGATGTTACATTAACTTTAGATGATGATGTTGATGAACTCCCTGAAGGAGATTATGTATTTTATGTATGGGCAAATGCAGAATTAGATGCAGAAACAGATATCTCCATTTGTGCAAGTGCATATGAAGACATTACAATTGTTGATGAAGATGATTTTGTAATCGCAGGAGATATAGAATATTTAGAAACAACTGAATGCGGAACTGTTG
>CAYUEW010000015.1:0-13102 GCA_964444095.1 Candidatus Woesearchaeota archaeon
CACAGCGGCTACTGCGTTCGCCTGCAGAGCGAATTTTCGTGGGTTCGACTCCCACCCTCCGCTTTTATTAAAGTAGTGCCTACCAAAATATTTAAATAGTTATTTGTAGTACCTAACAAATGGCATTTATTGTTAAGAAAACAATTCATGGAAAAGGATATTATTATCTTAATGAGAATAAAAGAGTTGACGGAAAAGTAAAGACGAAAACTCTTGCTTATCTTGGGAAGACAAAAAAAGAGGCTGAAAAAAAAGCGAAAGAGTTTTTGAAGAAGATGGAGGAGAAACCGAAGAAGATTCCAGAAGAGAAGATAGAAATGGTGAAGAAAGATATTTCAATTGAAGAGATGGCCATGTTTTGTAAAAGAAAAGGATTTGTATATCCTTCAGGGGATATTTACGGTGGGATTTCTGGTTTCTGGGACTTTGGACATTTGGGAGTAGAACTAAAAAATAATATTAAACAAAGTTGGTGGAATTTTCATGTTAGAGGTAGAGAAGATATTGTTGGGATAGATGGAAGTATTATAACAAACCCCAAGGTCTGGGAAGCATCTGGGCATGTCGCTAATTTTTTGGATGTTGCTGTGGTTTGTAAAAAATGCGGAAATAAAACTAAAATAGATAAACATGAAATTGGAAAAGTTAAATGTGAAAAGTGTGGGGGAGACTTTGAAAATAAAGGAGAATTTAATCCGATGTTTAGCACGCAAGTCGGACCGATTGTAGAGAGTTCTGTGAAATCTTACCTTCGTCCAGAAACTGCTCAATTAATTTTTACAAATTTTAAATATGTTCAGGATAATGCAAGAATGAAATTGCCTTTTGGTATTGCACAGATTGGAAAGTCATTTAGGAATGAAATTGCTCCAAGGGATTTTTTATTTAGGGCAAGAGAATTTGAGCAGATGGAAATTGAATATTTTGTGGATCCAAAAAAGAAATGCCTTTATGAAATTCCAGATGTTAAGGTATTGGTTTATTCTGCTGAAATGCAGAAAAAGAATTTAGAGCCAAAGAAAATGACATTGCAGAGTGCGTATAAAAATAAAATTATCCAGACAGATTGGCATGCTTATTGGTTGGCTCAAGAATTTTTATGGTTTGTAAACTTGGGAGCAAATCCAGATAAATTTAGAATAAGGCAACATACTGCCGATGAGAAATCCCATTATGCTCTTGATACGTGGGATTTTGAATATAATTTTCCATTTGGATGGAAAGAGTTACAAGGAATGGCGAATAGAACTGATTTTGATTTAAAACAACATGAAAAATTTTCTAAGAAGGATTTGAAGATTTTTGATGAAGAAACAAAAGAAAAGCTTTTACCCTCTGTTGTTTGTGAACCCAGTCAAGGTGTTGAAAGAGCATTTTTAGTTTTTATGTTTGATGCATATTTTTACGACGAGCAAAAGGGAAATGTTGTTTTAAGATTACATCCAAAACTTGCTCCGATTAAAGCTGCAATTTTTCCGATAGTTAAACGAGAAGAATTAGAAAAGATAGCAAAGAATATTTTTGAAGAATTAAAAGAAGAGATGAATGTTGTTTATGATAAATCTGGAAGTATTGGAAGAAGATATGCTCGGAATGATGAAATTGGAACTCCTTTTTGTATAACTATCGACGAGGAATCTGTAAATAAAAAAGATGTTACTATTAGAAATAGAGATACAAAGAAACAAATTAGAATTAAAATTTCTGAATTAAAAGAAATGTTGAATAAATTAATTGACGGAAAAATTAATTTTGAAGAAATTAAAACTAGATAATCTGTTTTGTCGACGGAGAAAAATATAAATTAACGTAAAAATTCTGCAAAAGTTTATAAATAATGATTTCTTAATAAGGATAATTAAATAAGAGGTGATATATGGCAAAACCAAAAACATCTAAACAACTTGTGGTTAAGATAGGTTCTCTTAAAAAGCAGTTAGTTAAAGTGGAAGCACAAAAAAAGAGGACAGTAGCAGCAGAAAAAAAGAAAATGGCAACAAAGAAAAAAGCACCAGCTAAGAAAAAGACAACAAAAAAGAAAGCCCCAGCTAAGAAGAAAGTAGCAAAAAAGAAAAAGAGATAAGGAAGCGTTTTTTGTTTTTGAAAACGGTTTATTGGTTTTCAATATCTTTTTAAATTAGTTTGTTTTTTTGAATTAATGAATGATTGTGTTTTTTGTAAGATAGTTAGGGGGGAGATTCCTTCTGACAAAATTTATGAAAGTGATAATTTTATTTCTATTTTAGATGCAAATCCCAAGTTTGAAGGCCATACAATAGTCATATCAAAAAAGTATCTTGAAAATTTAATTGAATTACCTTCTTCATTTGGAGAAGAATTATTAGAATGTGTTAAAGAAACAGCTTCCATTTTAATGAAAAAATATGAAGCAGAAGGATTTAATTTTATGAATAATAATTCAGAGGTTGCGCAACAACTTATACCTCATTTACATTTTCATATTCTTCCGAGAAAAAAAGGGGACGGAGAAATTAAGATTGTGCATTAGTTTTTTTGTTTATTATGAATCCTATAAAAAGAGCAAAACATATGCCAAGACTATCTGTAAAAATATCCCCGATACTTGCATCACGAAGAGGCACGAAGAGTTGATGGATTTCATCAGAGATAGAATATAAAAGAGAGATTATTCCTGTTAAGATTATGTGGGATTTTTCTAATTTTTTATTTCCTTTTATTGAATTAAATAGAAAAAAGGCTAATAAGAAGAATGCTATAAAATGGTATGCATAACTTAACCAAATATTTTGTATCCCCCCAGTAGTTCCTTGTAAGGTAGAAAAATAAAAGATTTCAATTGCCATTAATGTGGTTAAAACAATTGCTAGCCATCTATGTTTATTGAATAAACGAGTCATAAAATAAGTTTTATTTTTGACTTTATAAATTGTCAGATAAAATGTCTCTGGAGAGATTTTAACTCTCGACCTCTGCCTCATGAGAGCAGCGCTCTAAACTCTGAGCTACAGAGACAAAAAGATTAGATAAGAAGCGTTTAAAAAGTTTGAGATTGGGATTATTTCTGAATTTTTGATTGTTCGTTTTTCTTAATTCTTGTGGCTAAGCCCGCCAATTGATTTCTCAATTTTTTCCCAATTTTCATGTTATTAATTATTTTTTTATTTTGTTCGAAATCATCTGAAAATGTAACTCCTTCTTGAATTAGAGTATTTGCAGATCTTCGTATTGCTTTTGATTTTATTTTTCCCATGTTAAAATGTTTTTTTGAGACTTTTTAAATATTCTTGTCAGAGCTTTCCATCTTTTCAACTCCTTCTAAACCTTTTATAGCTTCAATTAAACCTTGCACTTTTTTGAGGGGTTCTCCCAAGCAGAGGATGCTATATTGAGTGTATTTTTCAGAAATCTTTTTGTGGGCTTTAATAATATCATCTTCATTGATTCTTTTTTTATTATATGCTACTAAAATACTTTCTTTATCTTCTTTTTTTATTTTTAAAATTAGTTCATTTTTGCTGAAATATTCAATGTCTAAAATTTCTGTCGCCTTGGAGGACAAGAATTCTTTTATTTCATTGAAAAATTTATCTTTGCTTTTAGTTGCTTTTGGAGTCGTCTTTTTTTTGATTATTGGTTTGGGTTCTTCAAAGATGTTTAATGTTTCTGCTTTTTTTGCTGGTTCTGGTTGAGGTTTTTGTGGCGGTTCTGGATGAGAAGTTAACGCGGGTTTGGATTGAGGAATTTCTAATTGATTTTCTGGAATTAAATAATATCTCCAAAAGATTTCTTCTCCTTTCTTGAATGGAACTGCAAAATCTTTGATTGCTCTCAGTGCAACTCTGATTGCTGGAAGTTGTTCTGAATCCTTGAGAAATTTTTTTCTTTGAAGGAGAGTGAATGCATCTTTTTCTTTATCTTTAAGATGTTGAGAGAAATTTTCAAGATGTTTTTCTTGTCCAGGGATATAATAAATTGGAGAATTACCTACTTTCATATGGCTTATTTTTATTTTTCTTTCAGATAAGAGTTCAGAGAGAAAAGCAGAAGCAAATAACATACTGAGTCCAGTTCCTTTAGCAATATGTACTGGTAAGCTGGGGCCCCTTTGATTTAATATAAAAAAAATCTTTTGTTTAAGTCCTGAAGTATCTTGTGTTGGCATTGAAAATCGTTTGAAATTTATTTGATAGAAAGAGAGGTAAATAGATTATAAAGTTTGTTATGGTCGTAACCATTTTATTTCATAATACGTTATATCTCCTTCTTCGTCGACAATTGCTATAAGTAAATTTTTCTTTGTTGAATTTGCAACTCTGTTTTTTGCAGAAAATTCATGCCAAGTAAGCCTTCCCGATTCATAATCTGTGAAAACAATCCACTTGGCATGTTTTTTCCCTGGTTTTGAACCTTTTTCATACACTCTAAATTCTGCTCCGAACTTGAGGGCAGTTTTTACGATATATCCTTTTTCTCTAAGATTCTTGAATACTGGGTATTTAATCTGAATTTTTTTATCAAATCTTTGCAGTTTTTTTAGTAATTCTTTTTTAGTAATTTCTTTTCCTTTAACGAGAACGCTTATTTTTCCTTTTTCTACTAAGAATAATGTTTCTGAAAATGTGTACTGAATTTTTTCTCCGACTGGTTCTCCAAAAGAACTTTTTTTATATAGAGAATGTGCTTCTGAAGAATTTGTGCTAATGATTCTTCCAATAAAATGGGCTTCAATTTTTTTCATGTTTTGATTAGTAAATGAGAATATTTAAAAGTTATTGAGTGGTTTATTTGATATGGATTACAATTTTAAATCTTTGGAAAGTAAATGGCAAAAAAAATGGGAAAAGAAGAAAATTTTTGAGGTGAAACCGGGTAAAAAGAAATTTTATTGTTTAGAGATGTTTCCGTACCCTTCTGCTTCTGGTTTGCATATGGGACATGCTTTTAATTATACTATTGGGGATATTTATTCGAGATTTAAGAGGATGCAAGGATTTAATGTGCTTTATCCTATGGGCTTTGATGCATTTGGATTGCCTGCTGAAAATGCTGCAATAAAAGCACACAAACATCCTGCGAAATATACTGATTCTGCGATTAAGAATTATATTAAACAAATGAAAAGTTTGGGTTTGAGTTATGATTGGTCTAAGACCTTGAGAACTTGTGATAAAGATTATTATAAATGGAACCAGTTTTTCTTTTTGAAATTTTTAGAGAAGGGGCTTGTGTATAAAAAGAAGGCGCCGGTTAATTGGTGTCCAAAATGTAAAACTGTTTTGGCAAATGAGCAGGTGCATAATGGAAAATGTTGGAGACATGAAGATACTAATGTTGAGACTAAGCATCTTGAACAATGGTTTATTAAAACGACTGCGTATGCTGAAGAACTTTTGACTTGTATTGATGATTTGGAATGGCCAGACAGAATAAAGATAATGCAAAAGAATTGGATAGGTAAAAGTTATGGGACTGAAATTAATTTTGAAATTGATGGAGAAAAATGGCCAATTTTTACAACTCGTCCTGATACAATTTATGGGGTTACATTTATGGTAATTTCTGCGCAGCATCAAAAATTAATGGAGTTAGTTACAAAAGAACATAAAAAAGAAGTTGGAGCTTTTATTAAAAAGATAAAATCTGTTTCTGAAAAAAACAAGGTAGATTTAGACAAGGAGGGCGTTTTTACAGGGAGTTATGCAATTAATCCAATGACAAAAGAGAAAGTTCCTGTTTGGGTTGGTAATTTTGTTGTAGCAGATTATGGGAGTGGAATGATAATGGCTGTTCCCGCACATGATAAAAGGGATTTTGATTTTGCTAAAAAATATAAGATTTTAATTAAAGAAGTAATTAAAGAAGAAAAGAATAAACAAGAGATTTACACTGGGGCGGGGGTGCTGATTAATTCTGGAAATTTTAACGGAATGGAAAGCGAAAAAGCAAAAATAGAAATTACTAAATATTTGGTTAAGAAAAAAATAGGGAAAAAAGATATTCAATATAAACTTAAAGATTGGCTTGTTTCTCGGCAAAGATATTGGGGGACACCGATTCCCATAGTTTATTGTGATAAATGTGGAATTGTTCCTATTCCTGAAAAAGATTTGCCTGTGGTGTTACCAGAAAAAGTTCAGTTTGGAAAAGGTAATCCATTAGAGAGTGCTAAAAATTGGATTAATACAACTTGTCCAAAATGTAAAGGTAAGGCAAGAAGAGAAACAGATACCATGGACACATTTTTTGATAGCTCTTGGTATTTTTTAAGATATTGCGACAACAAAAATAAAGAAGTACCTTTTGATGCAAAGAAAGTAAATTATTGGATGCCTGTTGACCAATATATTGGAGGTTCTGAACATGCTTGTATGCATCTTATTTATGCGAGGTTTTTTATTAAGGCTTTACGAGATTTGGGCTTTGTAAAATGTGATGAACCGTTTACAAGATTATTCAATCAAGGAATGTTGCATGGGAGTGATGGGAACAAGATGTCAAAATCATTAGGTAATGTAGAACTACCAGAAAAGGTTTCTGAAAAGTATGGCATTGATACGGCTCGTTTGTTTTTGATTTCTATAGCCTCCCCAGATAATGATATTAATTGGAACGAAAAAGGAATTGAAGGAAGTTTAAAATTCATTAAAAAAGTTATAGCTTATTTTGAAAAAGTTAAAATTGGTAAGGCAGATGCAAAAACAGAAAGTAAACTTAATAAAATAATTAGAAACACGACAAATCAAATTCAAAAGTTCAAATATAATCTTGCAATTATCCAGATAAGAGAGTTATTTAATTCATTACCTGATGAAACAAGCAAGGATGTTCTTGGGAAAGCGTTGAAACTTTTGCATCCTTTCTGCCCACACATTACAGAAGAACTTTGGAACAAGTTAGGAAATAAATCTTTTATTAGTTTAGAGAAATGGCCAGAAGTAAATGAAAAGAAGATTGATGAAAACTTAGAGAAAGAAGAAGAAGCAATTGGAAAACTTGTAGGGGATATTAATTATGTTAAGGGATTGATTAAGTCAGAAATTAAAAAAGGGTTTGTTTATGTGATTCCTCCTGAAAAAGAATTTTATTTGAAAGAGAAAGAGGGAATTTGTAAGAGGACAAGTTTGGATATCGAAATTTTTGCTTTGAATGATAAACAAAAATATGACCCAGAGAATAAGTCTAAGAAAGCAAAACCAGGTAAACCTGCAATTTATTTAGAATAGATTTTTATATTGTTCCTTCTTGTTTAATTTATGGAGGAAAAAGGGGGAAAAGTTAAATTAACTCGTCCTAAATTATTTAAAAAAAAGAGAGCGATTGTATTTTTGCTAATTTTTCTTTTTTTGTTTATTGCTCTTTTAATTATTTATTTTTACTTCCCTTCAAAGAATGTTTGTGGAGATGGAACCTTTTATGATTCTTGTTCTGAAAGAAAACCTTATTTTTGTGAACAAGGGGTTCTTATTGAAAAAGCTTCTATTTGTGGGTGTTCTGAAAATTTGACACTTGAAGTAGATTCTTGTTTTTCAGAATATCAAGCAGATTCTAAGAATATAACTTTAAATTATATTTTAAGGGGGGAAGAAGGAGAAATTTTATTTACTGTGTATGGAGGTTTGTCAAAATATGTTTCTAAATTGCCCCGTTCTATTAGTTTAGGGAATGGGGATATTCCTTCTAAAGAAGATTTTAAATTGCGACGACTTGATGAAAAGAACCAAGAAGTTTTGCTTGTCCCCTTAATAAAAAAAATACAAAATATGTTCGAAACTGAAAAAGACCAAGTGAGGGTGGCAGTAAGTCTTGTGCAGAAAATTCCTTTTGGGAATTCTGAAAAGATTGTAAAGGTTAGTGGAAGCGAAGTGGATTATGCAAGATATCCTTATGAGGTTTTATATGATGAAGAAGGAGTTTGTGGAGAAAAAGCAGAGTTGTTAGCATTTATTTTGAGGGAAATGGGTTATGGTGTGGCTTTTCTTTATTATCCTGCAGAAAATCATGAAGCTCTTGCTGTAAAATGCCCGAGGAGGCATAGTGTAGCGAAAACAGGCTATTGTTTTATTGAAACAACTGGACCTGCAATAATGACAGATGATTCAATAGAATACGTGGGCGTGGGAGAATTAAGTTCAAAACCAGAGTTAATTATCATTTCTGAAGGAAAATCTCTTGGTAATTGGTGGTATGAATTTAGAGATGCCAATGTTTTGATGTTAGCAAGACATTTGATAGAAAAGGATTCTCTTTTTGCTTCTTTGATGTATAATAAAGTTAGTAAACTTAATGAGAAATATGGGTTGAGAGAAGATTATAATATTTAACAAAGAATAGCTTTAATTCTTCGGGAGCCTTCACCAACAGATTCTTGTTTTGTGATTTTGAAATTTCCAAGTTCACAGGTATTTTTTACATGTGGTCCTTTACAAATTTCTTTTGAAAAATCTCCAATAGTATAAACAGAAACTTTGTCTCCGTATTTTTCATCGAAAATTCCTCCTGCTCCTTTTTCTCGTGCTTCTTTAAGCGCCATTTCTTCTTTACAAACTTTACATGCTCCTTTTATTTGTTTGTTCACTAAATTTTCAACATCACTTACTTCTTCTTCGGTTAATTTTCTTGGAAAAGAAAAATCAAGTCTCATTCTTTCGGCAGTGATATTAGAACCTTTTTGAATTATATTAGGATTTTTTAAAACTTTTCTCAATGCAGATAAAAGTAAATGTGATGCTGTGTGGAGTTTTGTTGTAGCATCAGAATTATCTGCAAGCCCTGATTTAAATCTTCCAACAGAAGCTGTTCGCGAAAGTTCTTGGTGTTTTTTACATTCTTGTTCAAAATCTTTTTTAGAGAATTTTATTTTCCTTGTTTTACATTCTTCTTCAATCATTTCTAATGGAAAACCATAACTTTGATAGAGAAGAAATGAATCTTTGCAATCTAAGGATTTTTTATCTTTAGTTACTTTTTCAAAAACATTCAATCCTTTTTGGAGAGTTTGATTAAATTTTACTTCTTCTCGTTTTAATTTTTCTAAAATTTCTTTTTTGCTTTTTTGTAAATATTTATAGTCATTATAAATTTCAAAAACAGGCTCTGATATTTTATCTGTAAAATTATTAAGACCTAATTTTTTTCCATATCTTACAGCTCTTCTAATTAATCTTCGTAAAACATACCCTTGCTCAGTATTGCTTGGAATTATTCCTTCAGCTAATATGAAAACTGCTGCTTTGATATGGTCTGCAATTATTCGCATAGGTTTCTCATTTCCTTTGTATTTTTTTCCAGAAATTTTTTCTATTTTTTCTATGATTGGTTTAAAGCAATCTGTTAGATAGTCGTCATCAAGTTTATTCAAGATAGCGATTGTTCTTTCAACACCCATGCCTGTATCTACATTTTTTTGTTTTAATAATTCAAATTTTCCTTGGACTGTTTTTTTGTATTGCATAAATACATTATTCCAAATTTCAAATTCATTCACAAAAATTTCTGTATCTGGTCCACAAGGGCCTGTTTTGCCTGCAGGACCCCACCAGTTTTCTGCTTTGGGTAAAAATTTTATTTTAGTTATCCCTACTTCTTTCCAAATCTTTTCTGCTTCTGTGTCCTTTGGTGCATCTTTATCTCCCTTGAAGCAAGTAACTTGAATTTTTTCTTTTGGAATTTTAAGAGATTTAGTTAAAAATTCAAAACTAAAATTAATTGATTCTTTTTTCCAATAATCTCCTAACGACCAATTTCCTAACATTTCAAAAAAAGTATGATGGTATGTGTCTCCTACTTCTTCTATATCCCCTGTTCTTATGCATTTTTGTAAACTATAAAGCCGTTTTCCTAATGGATGAGATTGTCCCATGAAATATGGTGAAAGGGGGTGCATTCCTGCAGAAGTGAATAATGCTGTGGGGTCATTTTCGGGGATTAAACTTTCATTAGGAGATTGTCTATGTCCATTTGATTTAAAAAAATCTAAATATTTTTTGATAAGTTCTTTTCTGTTCATAGAATCCCCAAGCAATTTAATTTTAAAAATTATTGTATTATGGAAAGTTTTATAATCTGTGAGTGTAAAATGAAAACACATAAAATGGCAAACAAAAGGATATTAATTTTTTCACCTGAATTGAGAGATCAGCAAGGAATTGAGGATAGGGTTAGAGATAATTGTAAAGATATTTTTGACGCATATTATGGAGAAATAGTCATTCAAAAATTTATGAATGTAAATGAATCTATAAATCGAGGACAGAAGGTGGGGGTTGGAGGAGAGATTTTTGTAGTGTTTGATAAATATTTTGAATTAAAAGAAAGAAGAATGTATCGTCTTGCGCATAGTTTTTATCCTGAGGCTTGGAGAGAGTTTAAACAATTAAGAGCATTGGTGGGGATAACACAACAGATTTGTGAAAAAGAAGAACACATACCTTTTGTTGAATATGAAGGAGAAATGAATCTGATGAAAGAGGGAACTTTTAGAGAGAAACTTCAACTAATTAAACCGAACATTCTTGCTAAGATTTTAGAATTAGATTATGTTTCTAATTTTCCTACAACAGATTCTACTGTAAAACGGGACTTAGCCTCCAATAGATTTTAGTTTTTCTTGAATTTCTTGTAATTGGAATTCAAGACTGTCATCATATTCATCAACTCTTTTTTCTTTTATTTTTTTTATGAATTCTCTTTCTTCATCCTTCTTTTTAATTTGTGGAACTTTTAATGCAGGCAATCCCGTTTTAATTTTTTTTATATTTGCAACCAATTCTTTTATTTTCTTTTGAAGTTTTTCTTTTATTTTCAATTCTTCCATTCTAAGAAGTTTATATCTTCTTATCATTTGGGTTATTCTTAGTAAATTTGCTTGTGATTCAAGAATGTCTCTTTTTGATTGAAGTGCTTCTTCGTATTCTAACTTAACATAAACGAAATTTTCTTCTTTCATTTTATTCTACTCTAGAAAAAATATCTTGGTCTATCTTCTCAATTTGTTGTCTTGTTGATTGTATTTCTCTTTCCCATAAACTTAATTCTTTTTCTTCTTCCTCTTTTAATCTTTTTATATCTCTTAACATTTTTTCAATTTCTATTACTTGTTGCTTGGTTTTATCAAACGCATGCAAACTGTCTTCAAATTTATCTATCCTAATAAAAATAGGTTCAATTTCTTTTACTCTCCTAGCTGCTTCTCTAAATGCTATTGGTACAGGTTGACTTGAGGGCTGTCTAATGTTTCCTCCGAGGGGACGAGGCATCCTTTGTTCTCTTCGCGAAACAAATTCATCTGCTTCAGGCACCTCTGAGTCTTCCTCTTTTTCCCCAGACACGGCTTCTTTAATAGTATTTTCTGAAAATTTTTTACCTAAAGAACTATCTGGAAATTGAGGTAACTTAGACAGCGAGCCTTTTTTTTCTGATTCCTCAAATCCTGGAAACTCGGGGAGCTTGGGTAATTCAGGCAACCTTTCAAATTTTTCAGCCTCTGGTTTCCGCTTTTTTATTTCCTCTTTTTTTGTTTTTTTCTTAAACAACCCCATTTTGTAATATAATCTTTTTAATATATATAAAATAGAATACAAGTTTAAAAAACCTTCGCACATTTTTTTAAAACCGAAAGGTATTTATGTAGAATGCTTTTAATCTTTTAATGCTCAAAAAATTTCTTACAGAAGTTATTGTTGAAATCGTCGGTAAACCCGGAGAAGAATTAGTGGGATTATTAGATGGGAAAAAATATACAAATGAATTTTTAATCGCAAAAAAATTAGACCTCACAATAAATCAAACAAGAAATCTTTTGTATAAAATTTCAGATTATGGTTTAGTATCTTCGATAAGGAAAAAGGATAAGAAAAAAGGATGGTATACTTATTTTTGGAAAATTGAAATTTTTAAATCTTTAAGTTTTTTAGAAAAGCTTTTATTAAAAAGAGTTAATGAAATAAATCATCAAATAAAGAGTAGAAAAGAAAAACAATTTTATAGTTGTGAAAAATGTAGCATTGAAGTTACCGAAGAGAAAGCATTAATTCATAATTTTATTTGTAATGAGTGTGGAGAGGTTTATGGCTTAAAAGATAATTCTTCAATTATTAGGGCATTAGAAAAAGAAAAAAATAGATTTGATAAAGAGTTAGAATTGGTGGGAGAAGAAATTAGAAAAGAAGAAGAGAAAATAGAAAAAGCTAAAAATAGAAAATTGAAAAAAGAAGAGAAAGAGAAAATTGAAAAGAGAAGAATTAAACGGGAATTGACAAAAAAAGCAAAAGAGAAAGAGAAGAAAGATGCAGAAAAGAAAAATCCTACTTTGAAAAAGAAAGCCCCAGTAAAAAAAATTAAAGTTGTTAAGGGAAAATCTAAATCGAAAAGTAAAGTTGTAAAAAAGAAATCAGTAGCAAAGGCAAAAAAGAAACCAATCTCTAAACCTAAAAAGAAGGTTGCTTCTAAACCTAAAAAGAAAAAATAATTGCTGATGGTCCATTTTTATAGAATTCCTCAAAAAAAGAAAAAGAATTTATTAGGAGGATTGAGTATTAATTCTCTTCTTATCATAATTAATGTTGTTTGTTTTGTTTTATTTACAATTTTAATTTCTTCAGATGTTAAATTTTTAGATTATATTGCATTAAAACCTTCTAATATTTTGCAACTAACTTATGTTTGGACTTTTATTACGAGTATGTTTATGCATGCAGGGTTTTTTCACCTCTTTGTGAATATGATTTCTTTATTTTTTATTGGTTCTTTGATTGAGAAAATTCTTGGTGCTAAAAGATACCTTGGGATTTATTTAGCAACAGGTTTGTTCGCAGGTTTGTTTTTTGTTTTAACAAGTTTAATTGTCCCAGATAATTTTAATACTTATGCAGTAGGCGCTTCTGGCGCGTTATTTGGATTGATTGGATTGTTAATGTTGTTAACTCCAGATTTAAAAGTTTATGTTATGTTTATTCCTATCCCCATCAAGATAAAATATGCTGCCCCAGGAATTTTAATTTTGCTTTGGATTATTTCTGCAGTGGGAAATGTGCCCATTGGGAATACGGCCCATTTGGGAGGTTTGATTTTAGGTCTAGCTTATGGTTTTTATTTAAGAAAGAAATATAAAAATAAAACAAAG
>CAYUEW010000016.1:0-8254 GCA_964444095.1 Candidatus Woesearchaeota archaeon
TTACGCCCACGCCGGGAATCGAACCCGGGTTATATCCGCGACAGGGACATGTCATAGCCATTAGACCACGTAGGCATAATAGATTTTGTTAGAATGAGTTTATAAATTTTCTCACTTATGTCTAATCAATTGAACAAGACTATAAACCACACAAAGAATAAAATATGCAGGAATTACAATAACAACTAAAATAAAGAAAAAAGCTTCATCTCCTCCTCGCGCATCAAACCAACCCTTAAACAAACCATAAATTAAATTATGTAACATAATAGAAACAAATCCTGCAACAACCATTATCCATGCTTTTTTCCACGTCAATAAAAGCCACTTATCCCACTTACTTTTTGATTTCAATTTTTTTCTTTCCATGCATATAAGGTTGCAGAACTTTCGGAATTTTAATACTTCCATCTTTCTGCTGGTTATTCTCTATTAACGCGATTAAAGCTCTAGGAGATGCTAACACTGTATTATTCAATGTGTGTGCAAAATACGTCTTCCCTCTATTTTCAATTTTAATATTTAATCTCCTTGCCTGTGCTTCTTCCATATTTGCCAAACTTCCTGCTTCCCAATATTTCTTTTGCCTTGGACTCCACGCCTCAACATCACAACTTTTAGCTTTCAAATCCGCCAAATCTCCCGAACAACATTCTAAAATTCTAACAGGAATATCCAACGCCCTAAAAACATCAACAGTATGCTGAAGCATTTTTTTATACCATTTGTAAGAATCTTCTGGTTCACAAATCACCACCATCTCTTGTTTTTCAAATTGATGTAATCTGAAAAATCCTTTTTCTTCAACACCATGACTTCCAATCTCTTTTCTAAAACAAGGCGAATAACTCGTGAGAGTAATCGGCAACACATGACCCTTAAGAGTTTTATCAATAAATCGTCCAATCATAGAATGCTCACTCGTTCCAATAAGATACAAATCCTCTCCTTCAATCTTGTACATCATTCCATCTCTCTCGGCAAAACTCATAACTCCATCAACCACTGCACTTCGAATCATAAAAGGAGGAATCACATATGTAAAGTCTTTTTGTATCATATAATCCCTAGCAAAAGCAAGCATGGCTGAATGCAAAATCGCTAAATCCCCTGTCAAAAAATAAAATCCATTTCCAGAAGTTTCTCTCGCAGATTCAAAATCTACTCCCCCAATTTTTTCCGCTAATTCTACATGATTAAGAATTTTATAATCCGGAACAACTGGTTTTCCGATTCTCTTAATTTCCACATTTTCATTTTCATCTTTTCCAATCGGAACGCTCTCATGAATCATGTTCGGAATCTTAAACATAATTTCCCCAATCTTAATTTCCAACTTTCTCCGCTTCTCTTCTAATTTCGCAATTTTTCCGGGAATCGCTTTTGCTTCTGCTAACTCTTTATTTGCTTTTTTCTTTGCTTTTTTCAACTCACTAATCTTTTTAGAAACAATATTTCTTTCACCCCTTAATTTATCTTCCTTGTATTTTAATTTCCTCCACTCTCCGTCCAATTTTTTTACTTCATCAACCAAAGGAAGTTTTTCCTCCTGAAATTTTTTCTTTATATTCTCTTTAACTAATTCAGAATTTTCTCTTATAAGTTTTATATCAATCATAAACCAAATAAAGAAACATTATATTTAAATCTTATTAGCGACACTTTTAAAAACAATAACGCCTAAATGAATTAATGGCAGAGGTGGGAAATGTTACGAGCTCAATTGTAGAAGGTTACAACTTATTTATTACTTCGCTTCCGACGTGGGCACAAAATTTCGTGAATTTATTTTTCCTTATCCTTTTAGTTTTCCTTTACTCTTTTTTCGTTTGGAAATTCTATAGATTTGTAGCAAAAAAAAATATTTTCGGCTTAGACTTAAATCAATATAATAAAACAGAGCATCCATTCTTCACAAAAGTTTTCGCGGGAGGTTTTTATTTCTTAGAATATATCATCATTTTACCATTTATGATTTTCTTCTGGTTTGCAATATTCACTTTATTTTTAATCTTACTAACAGATAGTTTAGAAGTAGGTACCCTTTTAACAGTCGCAGCAGTAATCGTCGCAACAATCCGATTGTCTTGCTATTACAAAGAAGACCTCGCAAAAGACCTCGCAAAACTTTTACCATTCACTCTCTTAGCAGTTTCATTGCTTAATCAAAGTTCATTCAATTTCGAAAGAATCTTAAGTCATTTTGCAGCGATACCTAGTTATTTTAACAAAATCTTAATTTACTTATTATTTATTGTTCTCTTAGAAGTAGTTCTTCGATTCTTTGATTTTATCTTTTCATTATTTGGGTTAGAGGAAACTAATGAATCTATAATCGAAAAAGAAACGGATAAAAACCTAGCATAACCCCCAACAAGACATAAATTTTAAAAAGAACTTTGTTCTTAAATTTAAAAGAGAAATGATACCAACAATTATCCTTATGATTCTAGGATTCGCAGCTTTTTTTGCGACAGGCATAGATGATACGGTCGCATATGCTGGTTCATATTTAGAAAACCGAAAAAAAAGTTATAAGATATTAATTTCTTTGGGAATCATTCTTGGCACTCTAATCGCGTTGGGAGTTTCTATTTTTGCAGGTTCATTAATGGAAAAATACATTGTAGTTAATGGGAAACCAATCGGTAATATTGTAGGGGGTGTTGTGTTAACAACATTGGGATTGGTGATGTTTACAAGAGGCTCATGGTCAAAACACAAAAAAAAGAAACCGCTTAAGAGAATAGAAAAACATTCAAAAACAGAAAAGACAAGCAAATTTCATGGAATAAAATTTTTGGGATTGGGTATGCTTTTATTTTTTGCTACAGGTATTGATGATATCATTGCTTATTCTAATCTTATTATGGCAAAGGGTTCTTGGTGGGAAATTTGTACCGGCGTGCTAATCGCAACATTTGTATCTCTCTTTATTGCTCATATTTTATCTGATAAACTAAAGCGATTGCCTCATCCAGAAAAAATCGGAGCAGGAATCGTGATGGTCATTGGTGTTCTTTTAGCATTAGGAGTTTTATAATTCCCAATTCTCAAACAACAAGATTTTTAAATCAATTTCTTATATTTCTTGTATGCCAAAAGTAAGAATAAAATTAAACAGCACAGATATTGAAATGCTCAATACTATTTGCAATAATATCAGTGATATTGCTAAAAAATCAGGCGTGCCTGTTTCGGGTCCTGTCCCATTACCCACAAAAAAACTCAAAGTAACAACAAGAAAATCCCCTTGTGGAGACGGAACAGCTACATTCGATAGATTTGAAATGAGAATACATAAAAGATTAATTGACTTCCCAACAAATGAAAAAGTTCTTCACCACATTATGAAAATGAATATTCCAAAAAATGTTAATATCAAGATAGAAATGAAAGACTAATCAAAACATTTATAAATAATAAAATGCTAATATATTTGTCTGACTTCGGTTAGATATTGGGAGTTGACTTCGGTTTTCTCCCTTTTTTTTATTTATCTAAATCTTTAAAAATAAACATTTCTTACACAAATCATGGAAAAAGACATTGGAAAAATAAACAAAGGAGAATATCAAGGCACAGTAACTGAGATTGTTCTTGGAGTCAGAGAATACAACGGAAAAGTTGGACTTGATATAAGAGAATTTGTTACAAGTGAAAAATATACTGGACCCACAAAAAAAGGATTAAGGATTCCGGCTGAAAAATTTCAAGCATTTAAAGAGATGATTAATTCAGTTGCAGAAGAAGACATGAAACAACCAGAACAAGAAGCACCTTCTGAACAACCAGCAGAACAAACTTCTTTAGATGAAGCTAATCCTGATTATTAACCCACCAAAAAGTTTTAAAATCTATTTTTCTTTAATCTCTTAATGAAAGGAAAAAAGTGGGTAACAATAGCAATTATCGTCGCTGTAATAATTCTTGCATTTTTCTTAATCAATAAACCATTAAGTGAAGAAGTTTCAAAATCAACTGCCCAATGCATAGGAGAGAATTCTGAATTATACATACAACTAGGTTGTCATGCTTGTGAAATTCAAGAGGAGCTCTTCGGAGAAAATGCAAAATATCTTACAATTATTGATTGCTTCTTTCAAACAGGAGATTGTTCTGTTATCACCCATACTCCAACCTGGATAATAAATGGAGAAAAATATATTGGGGTCCAAAATCTTGAAATATTAAAAGGGCTCACTGGTTGCAACTAAAATGATTGATGGATTAAACTTTGGGAGAATAACTTTGCTTGCTTTGGCAGATTCTGTTAATCCTTGTGCTATGGCTGTACTCACAATGGTTCTCATCACAATTTTAATTCAAAATCCCGGCAAACGAAAAAAAGTTCTTTACGCAGGTTTAGCATTTGCAAGTTCTATTTTTGTTGGTTACTTATTTTACGGCCTAATCATAATTCAATTCTTCAAGACTTTTGCAGAAGTGTTAAGAGAAAATTCGGTTTTGATTTATAGGGGTCTTGCCATTTTCGCAATGGTTCTTGGAGGATTGAATATTAAAGATTTTTTCATGTATAAAAAAGGAGGCGTGGGTACAGAAATGCCAATATGGATGAGACCCAAAGCCAAAAAAGTTATACAAAAGATTACCTCTCCAAGAGGTGCATTTATCATTGGATTTTTAGTTACATTATTCTTACTTCCTTGCACCATCGGACCTTACATTATCGCTTCAGGATTACTTTCAGAGTTAGGAACACTCGGCGCATTACCCTGGCTTATGTATTATAATCTCTTATTCATTTTACCAATGGTAATTATTGTAGGCCTAGTTTATTATGGTTTCACCAAAGTTCAAGAAGTTTCTGGTTGGAAGGATAAGAATATTAAATTTTTACATTTAATCGCGGGGATTCTTTTGTTCATAGTGGGATTTGCGTTATTAATTGGTTGGTTGTAATCAATAACTTGGCATTAATTCATTATGTCCAAATTGTATAACTAAATCTACTTTTGGTTTTATTTGTTCTAAACCAACAGGAGTATCACACGCGCCAAAACAGCTTCCAAACCAAATCAAAAAAGTTGCTTTTGTCTTTTCTTCCAAAAAATCAACAACAGCAGTCGCATAAAGTTTCAAACCGTCTGGAAACTGCAATAAAACGAGTTTTGCTTTAGTCTTAACTATCTCTTTCACAACTTTCTCTAATTCTAAATCATATTTTTCATTTAATTGTTCAAGTGTATATGCCATAAAAAAATTTATATCTTAACCTTTAAAAATCCTCTGACATTCAAGAACATATGACAAATAAAATCCGACAACCAATAGTAACAATCTGTGGGCATGTAGACCATGGAAAAACAAGTATACTCGATAAACTTAGAGAAAGCTCGATTCAACAAGGCGAAGCAGGAGGCATAACTCAAAGAATTTCTTTCACATCTTTCCCCACAGAACAATTGAAAAAAATCTGCCCTTCAATAGAAAAGTCAAATGAAAAAATAAACATTCCAGGATTTTTATTCATCGACACCCCGGGCCACGCAGCATTCACTAACCTACGAAAAAGAGGGGGGAACTTAGCTGACTTAGCCATTCTTGTTATTGATATAAATGATGGAATAAAACCCCAAACAGCAGAAGTCATCCAAATTCTCAAACACAATAAATCTCCTTTCATCATAGCATTAAACAAAATTGATAACATCTCTGGATGGCAAAAATCTCAAAAAGGGATAAAAGAAAATATAGAAAATCAACCAACAAATACCAAAAGAGCATTTGAAGAAAAATTTTTAACACTAATCGGCGCATTAAACAGTCACGGATTTGATTCAGACTTGTTTTATAATATTGAAGATTTCACAAAAAAGATTGCTTTAGTTCCTTGCTCTGCAAAAACAGGAGAAGGATTACAAGAACTTGTAATGATGCTTTATGGATTGAGCCAAAAATATTTAGCAAATAAATTAACAATCAGCAAAGACGCAAAAGGAGTTATGCTAGAAATAAAAAAAGAGAAATCCATCAATTATATTGAATCTATTCTATACGATGGAGAATTATCTAAAAACGACGAAATTGCTGTTGCAAATTTAGAAGGAGAACCTGTAATCAGCAAAATAAGAATTCTTGAAGAAATCAAACCATTAAGCAATAAATTTATTCCCAAAGAAAAAGTGCAGGCTTCTACAGGATTAAGAATGCAATTAATTGAACAGAAAAAGAATTCAGGAGAAAAAGTAAAAGTTACTCCGGGTATGCCTTTCATTGTTTATCATGATAATATGAAAGAAATAAAAAAACAATTCAAAGAACAAATTTCTGAAAATATAAAAACAGACAAACAAGGGATCATTGCAAAAGCGGATTCATTAGGTAGCCTTGAAGCATTATTGATAATGTTAAGACAAGAAAACATTCCAGTTGTCAAAGCAGGAATCGGAAGCATAAATAAAAACGACATAATTTCTGCAAAAGCAAATTTGAACTTAAATGAACTTAATGCAATTATTGTGGGATTCAATGTCAACATTGATGAGGAAGCAAAAGAGATTGCAAAAGAAACTAAAATTTTAACAAATGAGGTAATCTATAAACTCATTGAAGATTTAACAAAGTTCAGACAAGAAAAAGCAAGAGAAATAGAAAAAGCAAGACTTTTGAAATTAGCATCTCTTTGTAAATTAAAAATTTTGCCTCAATATATTTTTAGAAATACAAAACCAGCTATTTTTGGCGTTAACATTGAAGTTGGAAAACTCGTTTCTAATTTAAAATTAATAAATTCAAAAGATGAAGAAGTTGGACGAGTAAAAAATATACAATCAGAAAAAAAATCTGTTGAAACAGTTACAGAAGGCATGGAAGTTGCAATTTCAATTCCAGGAATTAATTTTGAACGACAATTAAAAGATGTTGAATTCCTTTACACAAACCTCGGAGAATCTCAATTTAGAAATTTCAAGAAAAATAAAGATTTGCTAAGTAAAAAAGAAGTTACTTTGCTTCAAGAAATCGCAGAAATTAAAAGACAGAAAAAAACAGATTGGGGAATTTAGATAACAATAACTTTAAAAATACTTTTTCTTCTTAATTAACATGTTTAAAATAAATATTGCTGAAAAAACAGGGAAAACTTACAAACTTGAAGCTGAAGCTGAAGAAATCATAGAAAAATCTCTGCATGACACAATTTTAGGCAAAGAGCTTTTACCAGAATTAGACGGCTATGAATTTGAAATTACTGGCGCAAGCGACAAATCAGGATTTACTGCAATGGAAGGAGTTGAAGGAATTGGATTAAAAAGAGTTCTTTTAAAATACGGAAAAGCTATGCACAAGCGCCCAAGAAGAGAAGGAAAGAAAAAAGTATCAAATCCAAAACCAAAGGGATTGAGAATGAGAAAAACAGTCCGAGGACAGATAATCTCTCCAGAGATCATTCAAATTAATCTTAAAATATTAAAAGAAGGAGCAAAGAAACTTTCTGAAATTTTCCCAGAGCAAAACAAGGCTCCTGAACCAGAAGTTAAAGAAGAAGAAGTTGCTCCCAAGGAAACACCTACAAAAACACCTGTAGAAAAAGCACCAGAGCAAGAAGCACCCAAAGAAACAAATGTTTCAATCAAGAAAAAAGCAACAAGAGTTCCCAAAAAAGTAAAAGCACAAAAACATTCAAAAGTGCAACAAAACAAAGCAAAGGTAAAAAACCAAATGTTTGAAAAATTAGTAGACGATACAGTTAAATTAAAAAAACAAAAGAAAATTTAATTCTTAAGACCTAAACCCTTTTAAATAAAACATCTCTTCAGATTATATGACAAAAACAGAATTACCCGAGTTAAATGTGGGAGTTATGGGGCACATTGACCATGGAAAAACAACACTCTTGAGTAAGCTTACTGGAAAGTTTGCTGACACACATTCAGAAGAACTCAAAAGAGGGATTACAATAAAATTAGGGTATGCAGATACTACAATTTCTCAAGATGGGAAAAACTTCAATAACCAAGGAAAAGGAAAACCAGTAAGATACATAAGTTTCATAGATGCGCCAGGGCACGAAATGTTAATGGCAACCATGCTTTCAGGAGCAGCAATAATCGACGCAGCGATTTTAGTTGTCGCGGCAAATGAAGGAATCAAACCTCAAACCCAAGAACACTTTATGGCGCTTCAAGCAAAAAAAATAAAGAACATAATAATAGTTCAAAACAAAATAGACTTAGTCTCAAAAGAACAAGCATTAAAAAATTATAAAGAAATTAAAGAATTCGTCAAAGGA
>CAYUEW010000017.1:0-7849 GCA_964444095.1 Candidatus Woesearchaeota archaeon
AAATATGCCTATTCAAGTTGCAGGAGATGCTTCTGAAAAAATAGAAGTCCCTAATTATAAGAATTTGGATAGAGTTGATACTAATTTTTTAAGAAGTGGTTTTTGTTTAATTATGGCAGAAGGTTTGGCACAAAAAGCTGCGAAAGGGTTACGATTACTGAAAAAATCTCAGGGAGATGGCATCCAATCAACTGGATTTAATTTTTTAGAAGATTATATAAAATTGCACGAAAAAAGAGAAAAAGGAAAAACAGATGCGTCTCCTACTTACATTAAAGATTTAGTGGCTGGGAGACCTGTTTTTGGGCACCCCTCTAGGTCTGGAGCATTTAGATTCAGATATGGGCGAGGAAGGGTTTCCGGCTTTAGTGCTGTTTCTTTACATCCTGCAACAATGGCCATCACAGATGGATTTATTGCTACAGGAACTCAACTTAAGATAGAAAAACCCACAAAAGGTTGTGTTGCAACTGTGTGCGACCAAATTGATGGGCCCATAGTAAAATTATTTAATGGAAGTGTAAAACAAGTGCGAACAAAAGAAGAAGCAACAAAACTTTATCCAGACGTCGAAGAGATAATTTATTTGGGAGATATTTTGTTTCCGTTTAGTGATGTGATTAATCGTAATGCAAAACTTGTGAAACCCGGCTATGTTGAAGAATGGTGGGCACTTGAACTCAAAGAAAAAGGAGGCGTAGCGAATTCAGAGGAGATTTCATTAGAAGAAGCAAAAGAGATAAGCAAGAAGCATGGTATTCCATTACATCCAAAATTTATTTTTTATTGGACACAAATTTCGAAAGAGGAATTTTTAAATTTAATAAAATGGTTGGGAGAATCTGTTGTAACCGATGGAAAGATTGTTTGTCCATATCATAAAGAGGCTCAAGAAACTTTTATGCAGGGAAAAAGAGCATTAGAATTGTTGGGAGTTGAGCATATTGTAACAATAGAAAATGTTGTAATTAAAAAAGAAGAGAGCAGTGCCCTTATTCTTAATTTGGGTTTGAAAAATATTGAAGAGGGAAAAACTCTTAAGAAAAGTTTAGAAGAAAAAAATTATTCTTTGGACGAAGACATTTTAAAAATAATAAATGCTGTTGCGGATTTTGAAATTAAAGATAAGGCAGGAGAATTTATTGGAGCTAGAATGGGGAGACCAGAAAAAGCTAAACTGAGAAAATTAACTGGAAGCCCGAATATTTTATTTCCTATTGGAAAAGAAGGTGGGCGATTAAGAAGTGTTCAAGCAGCATGTGGTGTTGGGACTGTTAGAAACGCGTTTCCTGTTTATTATTGTGAGAAATGTCAGAAAGAAACAATTTACCCTAGTTGTGAAGATTGTGGGGGGGTTTGTAAAAAAATGTATCATTGCTCAGAGTGTAATAAAAATTATACTAAGCTTTGTGAAGAACATAATCTTGGCGTTCCTTTTTATACTCGGGAGATTGATATGAAACATTATTTTGAAAAAGCCGCGGAAAAACTAGGATTGCAAAGGAGTGAAATTCCTGCGTTAATTAAAGGAATAAGGGGAACCTCCTCAGAGAATCACCAAATGGAAAATCTTGCAAAAGGATTTTTGAGAGCGATGTATGATTTGCAAGTAAACAAAGATGGGACAATTCGTTTTGATGCGACAGAATTGCCTTTGATTTCCTTCAAGCCCAAAGAAATTTCTGTGAGTATAGAAAAATTAAAGGGGTTGGGTTATGATAAAGATATTTACGGAAAAGAATTGGTAGAAGAAAATCAAATTTTAGAATTAATGCCTCACGATGTTCTTTTGCCAAGTTCACCAGAGTCTTTGGATGAAAGGGGAGATGATGTTTTTGTAAAGATTTGTAATTTTATAGATGACCTTTTGGTTAGATTTTATGGAGCAAAGCCGTTTTATAATGTTAAAACAAGAGAAGATTTGGTGGGGCAATTGGGAGTGTGTATGGCTCCGCATAATTGTGCAGGAGTGATTTGTAGGTTTATTGGTTTTTCAAATACTCTTGGTTTGTTGGCTTCTCCTTATATGCATGCAGCGATTAGAAGAGATTGTGATGGAGATGAAGCTGCACTTATGTTGTTAGGAGATGTGTTGATTAATTTTTCAAGGGAATTTTTACCAGGACATCGGGGCGGGACACAAGATGCCCCTTTAGTTTTAAATGGAAGAATTGATGCTGGAGAAGTTGATGACCAGATTTTAGATTTGGAATTGGGTTATGAATACCCTTTAGAACTTTATCGTGCGGCTGAACAAGGGAAACATTCTTCAGAGGTGAAAATTTATGATGTGAAATCTGCATTAAGGGAGGGCAAGGACCCTTTTTTGGGAATTGGATTTACCCACGATACCTCTAATTTTAATGAGGGTATTGTTTGTTCTGCATATAAGATTTTACCAACTATGCACGATAAAGTAAAACATCAAATGGAACTTGTTGAAAAAATAAGGGCAGCAGATACAAAAGATACAGCTAGGTTGATTATTGACAGGCATTTTATTAGAGATTTAAAAGGTAACTTGAGGAAATTCTCTATGCAAGGGTTTCGGTGTGTTGCTTGTAATAATATTGTGAGGAGACCACCCTTGAAAGGAATTTGCCCAAAATGTGGGGGGAAATTAATTTTTACAATTAATGAAGGGGGAATTAAAAAATATTTAGAACCCGCTTTGGATTTGGTTACTAAATATGGGCTTTCGACATATATGCAACAAGACCTCCAATTAGTCAAAGAAAATATTGATAGTATTTTTGGAAAAGAATTAGAAAAACAGGGAAAATTAGGAGAATGGATTTAAAACAAATAAAGAATGATAGTGGGAATCAATAAACACCCCATCATATTTGTCCTTTTTACTCCAAGAGAAATACAGTAAATTCCTGTAAGTGTAGATACGATAAAAACAATTAACCCGAAAAAACTAGAAAGAGAAAAAATAAGAATACACAAAAAACCTAAGATAATCGACGAGAGAATGGTGTAATTTATTTTTTCAATTTTTTTGGAAAAGAATTTTGTTAAGGCAATTGTAATAAAAAAGGAAATGATTGAACTGATTAGGATAACTAAAAGAATTAAAACTAAAATTTTTAGAGAAATATTTCCCATTAATTCTTGAATAACTATTGCTGCTCCTGTTCTTGCTTTTGTAATTGCATATAGCGAGATAAAAGAGAAACCCATTACAAGAGTGTTGGTTGCACCGAGTAAAACTAAGAATCCTTTTCTATCTGTTCTTGAAATGGCATTTCCAATAATTGCGGCTTGTCCACTTCCGAGTCCTGGAAGAAAACAACATAGAGGAGAAGCAATTGTCGCTCCGAGAAGAGGTTTGAAGAGTTTTATTTTTGGTTTTTGAATTTGTTGTTTTGGAATTTGAATTTTATTTTTTATGCTTCCTATTAACATTGATGAACCGAATAAGCCAGTTAATAATGGAAGAAGTGGTTCTTTGACAGGTAAGTTTAAAACAATTAATCCTAATATTCCGGTCAATAAGAGAACAAAGAACGCTGTGGCTCTTTTCTTTTCTAAATAAATTAAAAAGCCAATTATTGCGAGAAGGAGATAAGGGAGAAAATTTAAAACAAATCCGTAAATTTTTGAAAGGAGTAAAACAGAAGGAAATGCTAAGAGGATTAGGATAATACTTGCAGCTAAACTTCCGTAGCATGTGAGAATAACTGCTTCATATCCTTGCCCTTGTTTTAATAATTCATGGCCTGGAAGAATTGAAAGTTCTGTGTCAGTATCTGGGCAACCTAAAAAGATTGAGGGAATGAAATCAACAAAAGTATGTGTAATTGCAGCAGAAACAATAAAGACCAAAAGATAATTTGGGTTGATTGAAATGAAAAGGGAAGCAGAAAGAGAAATTAAGAAAACGCCGATTAAATTAATGTGGATTCCGGGGATTAGTCCAGTGAGTGTGCCTACGAGAATTCCAAGAAATAATGCAAGCATAATTTCTATTAACATTTAACAAATACTTTTATAAAATATATATGGATTATTGTGATAATGGATGTTCAGAAGAGATTTGAATTAGTGAAGAGGAATACAGCAGAGATAGTTACTGAAGAAGAATTGAAAGATGTGTTAAAAAAGAAAAAACCCCCAGTAGCATATTTGGGAACAGCAATTACCGGTAGACCCCATATTGGATATTTTGCTTGGGTTTTGAAAATGGCAGATTTGATGAACGCAGGATTTAAGGTAAAAATTTTGTTAGCAGATTTACATGGGGCTTTGGATAATTGTCCTTGGGATATTTTAGATAAAAGATTCAAATATTATAAGAAAATAATTCCCTTGATGTTTAAGGCATTAGATGTGGATTTATCCAAGTTAGAATTTGTGAAAGGGTCTGATTATGAATTAAGTAAAGATTATTGTTTTGATATTTTGAAAATGTCTAGTTTAGCTTCTGTACGTGATTGTAAAAAAGCCGCTTCTCAAGTTGTGAAAAATGTCGAAGGAGAAGGAGCAAAATTAAGTGGTTTGATTTATCCGATTATGCAAACTCTTGATGAAGAATATTTGGGTGTGGATATGCAAGTTGGTGCAACAGACCAAAGAAAAATTTTTATGTTTGCTCGGGAGAATCATCCTAAGATGAATCGTAAACCAAGAATTGGTTTGATGGTTCCAATGATTCCTGGGCTTGTTGGGAAGAAAATGTCTTCATCAGACGCGGGATCTAAAATTGATTTATTAGATTCACCAGAGGTAGTCGAGAAAAAAGTAAAAAATGCTGAGTGTGTTGCTGGAAATCCAGATAATGGTTTGATGGCTTTTTTGAAATATGTTATTATGACCTTGAAGTTAGATGATAAACAGAATTTTATCATTGAAAGAGATGAAAAATATGGTGGAAATTTGGAATATAAAACTTATGGAGAAGTTGAAAAGGATTTTATTTCTAAAAAATTGCATCCCTTAGATTTGAAAAATGCTGTGGCAAAAGAGATTAATGATTTACTTAGTTTAATTCAAAAAAATAAAAAAGAATTAGAGAAGTTATCTAGAGAAGCGTATTAGAATGGAAAAAATAATTACACAGGAAATTACAGTAAAACGTCTGGAAAAAATTGCAGAAAATAGAGTAGAAGTTATTTTTGATACCCCTCTTGGAGAATATGCTGTAACTACTTTGCCTGCTCCTAAATGGGTTATTTATGAAGGGAAAAAATATACAGCCACCTTTGAATTAAATGAAAAAGAAAAACATTATGTTCTCAAAGAGTTTAATACTCCTGGAGTTTCTGGGCTCGTTGAGGAAAAGTTTGAAGAGAAATATCCTATCTTGTTTTAAATTCAACAATATCTAAATCTTTTACTTTGTGAGTTAATCCTACTTTTTGTCCAGGAAATTTTGAAGAAGGCCCCCAGATTTTTGTCTCCTTGAGATATTTTAAGTTTTTAATGATTTTATTTGCAACATTTTTGATTGTGCTTCCGGGGTCTAAGATAAGCGGGCGTTTTCTATCTGGTTCTTTGCTTGGTTCTTTTGTGAAAATTCTTATTTTATCAAAGCTTTCAAAAATTTTAGATTTTAATAAGTTTAAATCTTTTTTGGTTTCTAAATCAACAAGAATAAAATTATATTTTTTAGATTGAAGTGTCGCAGATATTTTTCTCAAAAGATTTTTGGGTTTTTTAATCATAAAAATGAGTATTCTTTTTCCAGGAGCATTTTTTATTTTGTTTTCTATTTTTTTAATCTGTTCTAATCTTTCAACTAAGAGAAGAATTGTATCTGCGCTGTTTGTTAGTCCTTTGTCATATTCGGTAGAAGCGATTGCTGGATTTTCAATTAACTGTATTTTTGTGCCTAGATAATCCATAATGCCGATTACTGGTTTTTGTGTTGTGTTTTCTGCAAATTCCGAACCGATTTTAGGATGAGCGTTTGTTAATTTTGCGAGGAGTCTGGACTTTCCGATTCCGGTTTGTCCAACGATTACTGCTTGCATATCTTCTTTTTTGATTCCGCCGCTGGTTTTACCTTTTTTCTTTTCTTTTTTTTGATTGTCTTTTAATTTTGCAAGTCTTTTTTTTAATTGAGCACGTAAGTTTTCTGCACCTTTATGCCCTGGTGCATGCGAAATCATTTTTTTTAGAGCCTCAATTTTTTGCTCGGTGGTTTCTGCATCTATGTAAACCTTTTCTGCAGCTAAAAATTCTGGATGAGCATTAATTGGCATACATATTTTAAAGATAAAGAACTTAAAAATTTAATGAACAAAGAGCTTTTACAAAAGATAACTTCAAGGAAAGAATATTCTCAACTTCCTCGAAAAGAAGTGGAATTGGCGTTTCAAAAGTTTGACAAAGAAAAGTATTCTGACGAGGAAAAAGTGAAACTTACACGTAAATTATTAAGGGAAGTGTTTTCAAGTTTTACGAGTCCGAAGCTGCTTTCTTTAAAAGATAAAAATCCAGAGTGGATTTTAAGAAAACATTTTTCTACAAGAGAACGCTTACCTTATTCTGAAGAAGTTTATTCGAAGTTGTTAGGGGGATTAAATAAAAATTTAAGTGTAATAGATTTGGGCGCAGGAATTAATGGTTTTAGTTATGAAATATTTAAGAAAATTGGATATAATGTAAATTATCTTGCTGTTGAAGCGATGGGGCAACTTGTTGAATTGATGAATTTTTATTTTGATAAACAGAAAGTTTCGGCAAATGCTGTTCAAGAGAGTTTATTCGAGTTAGAAAAAATAAAAGATATTTTGAAAAAACAAAAAAAGCCAAGAGTTGTTTTTCTTTTCAAAGTAATAGATTCCTTAGAGATGTTGGAAAAGGATTATTCAAAAGAATTTCTTTTAGGTATTGGGGAATTTGCAGAGAGAATTGTCGTTAGTTTTGCTGTTAAAAGTATGGGGAATAGAATACGTTTTAGAGCAAATCGAGATTGGATACTTGATTTTATCAAAGAGAATTTTAAGATTATAGAAGATTTTGAGATTGGGGGAGAAAGATACTTGGTTTTTAGCAAATAATTTATATATGCTTCTTGATTTTGAAGGTTATGGAACCTAAATTTTACAAAAAAGTTTTGAAAAATGGCATGATAATCTTATTTGAAAAAAGAGATTTACCTGTAGTAAGTGTTGCTTTTGCAGTGAGGCAAGGGGGCATTAATGAATCTGAAAAAGAAAAAGGGATATCTCATTTTATGGAACATATGCTTTACAAAGGAACTCCCACAAGAAACACTAAACAAATTGCAGATGAAATAGAGGGACATGGTGGAGCAATGAATGGATTTACTGACGAAACAGTTACTGCATATTGGTGTAAAATGCCGAGTAAACATCTGAATTTAGCACTTACTGTTTTATCTGATATGGTGAAGAACCCTTTATTTGACAAAAAAGAATTAGAGAAAGAGAGGAAAGTTATTTTTGAAGAAATTAAAATGAGGAAAGATAATCCTAAAATTTATGTTTGTGATAAAATTCAGAGTTATTTGTATGGGGGTTCTTTGGGTAAGAATTTAATTGGGACTCATGAAACAATGAATTCAATTAGTAAAGAGCAACTTTTTCAGAAATTTAAAGAAGCTTATCAGCCAAATAATTTGATTTTAGGAATTGTAGGAGATGCAGATTTTGATACAATAGTCAAATTTGCAGAAAAGAATTTTGGTGCAACTCAGGGTAAAATTACTAAGCAGAAAATTTCTACAAAGAATGAATCTAAATCTGAGAAAAGAAAAGGTATTGATCAGGCAAATCTTATTTTTGCGCATCATGTTCCTTTAGCAGGAGACAAAAAAAGTTATGCTGCAATGATTTTGGGAACGCTCATGGCTGGAGGAATGTCTTCAAGATTATTT
>CAYUEW010000018.1:0-7383 GCA_964444095.1 Candidatus Woesearchaeota archaeon
ACGTTGATAGAGCTCTTGTGTAAGATAGAAGCTTCGGCGACTATTTCAGCATAGAACTACTAAAAGCCTCATTTTTATAGACTCTAAAAGGTTGGGAAATTTCCTAGTGCGAGGATTGAGATTTTTTTGAAACATTTAAATAATCATTTTATTTCATAAGTAAAAGGAGGTTGAAAAGTTAATGGAATTTACAAATTCAATTGAAGTTATTGCATTGGTCTTAGTTGTTATTGTAACAATAAAAATGCTAATATTGGTTGTAAAAGCACAAACATGGATGAATATTACAAAAGCTATTTATAGAAAACCAGCAGTGACTAAATTTATTGGAGCAATCTTGGCAGGAGTTATCCTTTATTATTTAATTAATTCAGGTATGACTATTGTGCAGATTTTGGCAGTGTCATTATTCGTGGCTATGATGTTCATGATAGGACTTGCTGGAGATATTGGACCTTTTATTAAAAAATACGAGGCACAACTTAAGGCAGGAAAATTGTGGAAGAAACATTGGTTTTACACACTTATTTGGATTGCACTACTTGTTTGGGGAGCATTAGTACTATTCAACGTAATCTAACTTTCTTTTTTTTCTTTTTTTTCTTTTTTATTTTTTTGAAACATTTATATAATGTTTTTCTTTAATATTTTTGTAAAAGGAGGTAAACATGAAAAAGAAATTGGTACAATGCGTTATTGGATTTTTACTATTAGCAGCAGGGATTTTCTTCGCGTTTGAAGGAAGCATGCTAGGAGAAAGGACATTGGTTATCGCTATCGTGGGCGGGGCTATCGGACTTTTATTAATAGTTACATCTAAGTGCAGAAAATTGAAGAAATAAGTAATCTAATTTTTATTTTTAATTAATTCTTTGTGGTTCAAAAACATCAAGATTGTAGCTGGGATAATAAAAAGCCAGTCAACAAGAAATGTTAAGGCAAGAAAACCTAGTGCAATTATTGAGTAGATTACCACTCGAACAGATTTTACTTTCATATTAATGAAAATAATTTAATCTTTAAAGAATTGTTGCTTTTATTATTTTAACTTCTTCTACTGGTCTATCTTGTGCGTTTGTTTGCACTTTTGCTATCTTATCCACGACATCCATTCCCCCAACGACTTTTCCGAAAACAGGATGTTTTCCATCGAGAAAATTATTATCTGCCAAATTTATAAAAAATTGACTCCCCCCAGTGTTAGGCCCTGCGTTTGCCATTGAAATTGTTCCCCTATTATTTTCATCTAAAGAAGTTTCTGTAAATTCATCTTTTATTTCATATCCTGGTCCACCCATTCCTGTTCCATCTGGATCTCCTCCTTGTAACATAAAACCTTCAATAACTCTATGAAAAATTACTCCATCATAAAATCCTTGTTGAACAAGCTTTTCAAAATTCCCTGCGGTGATGGGCATCCCACTATAAAGTTCAATAATTATGTCTCCTTGATTTGTTTCTAATTTTACTCTTGTCCCTTCACTTATTTCAGATGTTGTATTTCCTGTCATTTTGAATGTGATTACACTTGCTAAAAGAAGGATGCAGATTATTATAACCGCTCCAACTTTTTTCATACATAAAATAGAAAAAATTAGTTTTTAAAGATAACGCTATTTTTTCTTAACTGGAATAAAATGGATAAACCACAAAAACCAAAGTAACCAAAGTGAGCCGAAAAAGTCTTGTGTTAAAACCTCGGGGATTCCCCATAATCCAAAAAAACCTAAAAATCCCAGGTACCAATTCTTTCTTAATCGCCCTTTTTTCATATCAATTAAAAGGAGAAATTCCTTTTAATTCTTCCTTAGCTAAAAAATAAATAAAAAAATAAAAAATAATTCTAATATTTAATTAGAATCTTCGTCTTTGTTGTTGACCACCAAAGCTTTTTCGTGGGGGTCTATCTTCCATTGGCTTTGCTTCAGAAACTTTAAGTTCTCGTCCGTCAACATCTTTTCCGTTCATTTCTGTAATTACTTTCTTTGCTACTTCATCGTCAGCAATTGTCACAAATCCGAAACCTTTTGATCTTCCTGAAAACTTATCTATGATGAGCGTAGCTTCTTCAACTTCGTAACTTTCGAAAAGCTTTTTGAATCCTGCATCATCAACAGAAAAAGGCAAATTCCCTATATATAACTTCATTTTATCCTCCTTATACTTATTGATTAGAACTAGCTCCTTCGCTTTCTAACTTACATTTAACTAACATAAATCTATCTAATGAAACAGGTTTTTAAAGGTTTTGGGTTCAAAATAAGAGAGATAATACCAATTATAATCCAAAATTTTCAACGAAGTTTTCGATTATTTTATACTCTTGTAGAAATTCTTGCCCTCTGGGAGTTAGAGAAAATGTTTTCTTTTCTTTTTTATCTATTTCAAATTTAATAAAACCCTTGTTAAGTAATTCATTTACGTATTCTTTAAACATTTGTGGTGAAAGATTTGAAGCATACAAAAGTCGCGTCGGCTTAATTTGCCTACTCGCATTTATGGACTTTAATATGTCTCGAATTACTTCCAGTCTTTCGCGCTTTTTCGCCATTCTCCTTCGTCTATTAATTTTATTTTACGTGGATGTATTGAATGAGAATTCTTTCCAAAAAAATTCCCTGTAAAATATTTCCCTTCTAAAAGAGCGGGCAACCAATATTGTTCATGCCCTCGGATTTGTTCATAAGGAATTTCAGCTATATCAAACCAATTAAAACTTCTTGCCTCTAAATTATCTAATTTACCTACAAAATCTTCTGCTCTAAAAATATGAACTAAATGGTGAAAGCTTTCAGTTGAAAGAGATAGTCTAATTCTTCCGACTCTTTCTGGATTTAACATAACTATCCCTGCTTGTTCTTCTACTTGTCTAATCGCTGCTTCTTCAATTCTTTCTCCTCTTTTAACATATCCTCCAATTCCAGTAAGTTCTTTACCTCTATAGGTTTCTTCCCTTCCTAATAAAACCTTTTTACGTTGATAGATAATTGATAAACATTCGGTTTTCATTTTATTTCTTTGTAACTTTTAAAACTCCATATAAGAATAATAAAAATATTGCGATATTAAGTATGTAAACTCCCATTACAAACGATTGATTCCATTGAAAATATAATGCTGCTAATGTGTTCAATGTCCAAGCCATTAAACTAAGCATCATCGCTACAAAATAAAATTTAAGGAATTTATGTTTTCTTCCTTTGTAAACGTAATTTCTGAAACTAATTGCTGAAGCAAAACTAAATAAAAATATTTGCGAAAAGAACATCAAAATGTAAACTCCCCAGAGATTGTCTACAAAAGCTATTAACAATGCCATCACATACAAAAGAATAACCCATGGATTGAACAATGAACTACGCTTTGTTGAAACTGGAAATTTTTTCCATAAGAGACTATATAATAAAAAGAACCCGGCCATAATTAAACAAAATTCAAAAATAATATTTAATACATTTCTAGGCAAAGATTCTACTCCTAATAATCCTCGTGAAATAAAACCTGCTCCATAAAATAAGAAAGCATTTCGTAAATATCTTATTCCTTGATGCTGGCTTAAATTAAAAAGCCTATCTATCTTAACAACAATTATAGCACAAATTCCTGCTATCAAAAATGTGTAAACGAATTTTAGTAACTCTTTATTTGCAATTATCCACTCTAGCATAAAAACCCAATTCCCTTCGGTTATTTAAAGTTTTGTGTGATTAATTTGTCCCTAGGAAGAGTATATATTTTGGCTTCTCACCGTTTATAAATAAGTTTTCTTTCTAATAAATGTAAAGAGTGATATTCATATATTACTTTTAACCTCCATAACCCCTGGAAACAAGGTCCCCCTTGTTTCCTCATATTCAATAAAAAGAGATGAACATGGAAAAAGAAGAACCCCCCTAATGACTTGAAGAATTGTTTTTCAAGTTCTTGTATTTGATTAATTTGTAAATTTCCCCTCCAACAAGAACACTTGAAGCAACTAATGTTATCATGATTAATTCTCCAAATGTGAGCGGAACAAAACCGAATATATCAGATATCCAAGGTAAGAAAATAATTCCCATCATCAATAAAAAAGATATACTCAAAGTTCCAAGAATCCATTTATTTGAGAAGACTCCTATCCTAAATAAGGATTTTTTTAATGAACGCATATTAAAAACATTAAACAGCTGGAACATAGACATCGTTGTGAATGCAACAGTCCTTGCTTTATCTAATCCTTGTGGAAGAAAATGTCTGAATAAAGGAATTGTTCCTATAGCCATTAATCCCACCATTAAAATTAAAAAAGGAATTAATTCTTTGTTAAGAATTCTCTCTTTTTTGTTTCGTGGTAATTGATTTAGAACATCATGATGTCCCGGTTCCATTGCTAAACCAATTCCCTGACAAGTGTCTGTAACCAAATTCAAATACAAAAGTTGGATTGGCAACATTGGAAGAGGCATTCCCATAGCCAAAGCCGAAACGATAGTCACATCTTCTGCTACGCTGGTTGTAATCAAATAAAAACTCGTCTGTCTTACATTCTGGAAAACAATTCTTCCTTCTTCAATCGCATTTACAATTGACGCGAAATTATCATCAGCTAAAACCATCTCACTGGATTCTCTTGCAACATCTGTTCCAATAATCCCCATAGAAATTCCTATATCTGCTTTTTTCAGGGCAGGCGCATCATTAACCCCATCCCCAGTCATAGCGACAACTTCTCCTTGTTCTTGTAATTCTTGTATAATCCTCGCCTTCATCTTGGGCGTAACTCGAGAAAAAATATCCACTTTTTTTATCGCCTCTCTAAATTGAACCTTATCCATTTTTTCTAATTCTGTTTGAGTGAGTGCTTTTGTATTTCCTGTAACAAGCCCGACTTCTTTCGCAATCGCAATGGCGGTTTCATGGTGGTCTCCTGTTTTCATAATCACTCTAATTCCTGCATTCCTCGCTTTTTGTATTGATTCCTTAATCTCTTTTCTCGGCGGATCTTTCATTCCTACTAATCCTAAAAAAACAAGATCGTCAACAGATTCTTTTGAAATAGACTTTACATCTGAAGAAACATCTTTATATGCTAATGCTAAAACTCGCATACCTTTTTTTGCTAAAACTTCTGCTTGCTCCAAGAAATCTTTTTTCAAATCATTTGTAAATCTTATTTTTTTATTTGCTTTTGACAAATAAGTAGAATTATGAATGATAGTTTCAAATGCGCCAACAGAGAATAAATGTTTTTTTCCTTTTATTTCAATTAAACTTGCTCTAAATTTTAATTCTGAACTGAAGGGGAAATCGTCGACGATTGTTGCTTCGAGTTTTTTCTTATCTAATCCTGCTTTTTTTCCGAGAACAAGAAGCGCAACTTCAGTAGGGTCACCTACTACTTCATAATCTCCTCCTTTCCTTAAAAGATTTCCTTTGTTACACAACATTGAAACAGCAAATATTCTTTTAAGAATTGGAAATTTAAATGGATTTATGGGAGTTTTACCTAAAAAGAATTTCCCAATTGGTTGCCACCCATCCCCTGTCACATCAAATTCTCCGTCGGCAGTTGAGATTTTTTCCACGGTTATTGAATTTTGAGTTAGTGTTCCGGTTTTATCTGTCGCAATCACTGTCGCCACACCAAGAGTTTCTACTGCGGGTAAATGCCTTACAATCGCATTTCTCTTCGCCATTCTTCGCGCACCAACCGCCAGAACTATAATCAAAACTGCTGGCAATCCTTCAGGTATCCCTGAAACAAGAGATGCAATTGTAAAAAGGAAAATATCAAAAAATTCTAATTTATTGATGAAAAATCCAATGATAAAAGTTAAAAATGCGCCGGCGAATGCGAATAAAGCCATTTGGAAGGAAAGTTGTTTAACCTTCTCATTAAAATGCATTTTTGGATGTGTAATTTCTTGTATTGATTTCGCGACTTGCCCTATTTGCGTTTGATTTGCCGTCGCTATTACAACTGCTTTGGCTTCTCCAGAAACAACCATAGTTCCCATAAAAACCATATTTGTTCTGTCGCCCAACGCAGTTGAATCTTGTAAAACTTTCAAATCCTTTTCTCTTGGAAAAGATTCTCCAGTCAGTGAAGATTCTTGTGTTTTGAAATTTTTCATTTCCATTAAACGTGCATCTGCAGGAACCTTATCTCCTTCTTCTAATAAAATAATATCCCCTCGCACAAGTTGGCTCGAAGGAATTTTTATCATTTCTTTATTCCGATAAACTTTCGCATAAGAAACAATAAGTTTTTCCAACGCCTCAATCGCTTTCTCTGCTTTTCGTTCTTGAACAAATCCAACTACAGAATTAATTATAATAACGGCAAGAATCACATATGCATCTACAAAATGATTAAATATAAAAGAAATTATCATTGCTACAACTAAAATGTAAATTAACGGACTATTCAACTGTCTTAAAAAAATTATAATGGGGGAGGTTTTCTTTTCTTTTGAAATAACATTTGGTCCATTTTGCATTAATCTTTTTTCTGCTTCGTCTTTTGCCAAACCCTCTTCAGAAGTATGGAACTCTTGAAAAAGAGATTTGATATCTTTTGTATGAAAATGATTCACCTCTTGCATTTTAAAATGAAGGAGAAGGGATTTAATAAATTATTGATGAATGAAGGAAGATTTTTAAACAATAAACCACTATCTTTTCTATGGCGAAAAATGTTTGGAAAATCATAGCCATTATTTCAATCATAGTAGCAGTTATAGAGTTGATAATGTTGATTTATCTTTTTAGTGCTGGAGGAAAGATGATAGAGAATGAAAATGAATGTGCTTATAATACCTGTGAGGGGTATGATGCTTATCTCTATGATTCTGTAGAAGGATTATGTTATTGTTATACTGACGGAGAGATCGTTAAAACTCAATATCTTGGGTAATAAATTAACGAATAGAAAGTCTTAAAAAAGAGTTTTTGGTTGTATTTTTGTAAGTTGGGTAGTTAACTTCGGGACTTGCTTTTAGATAAGCAAATGTTGGATAACAGTATTAGTTCTGAGGAAGGTCCGCCCACCATTTAGGTCATTCGCGAAAGTGAATTGTCGTGAGGCAAGGCTCTGGTAAAGAAACGGCACAGCCATTTCATGACATGATGAAAATCATGTCGTCATTTGAAATTTCGGTTTCAAATGAGAGTAATGAAACTTGCGTGGAACGTCGAAGAAATGGATTTGATGAAACGAACATCCTGACCGGTGCAAGGCTTCGAGCCGCATAGTGAAATGTTAACACGTTCGGTCTGCATGACCTCCAAATAAGGAGGCCTCAGCGAACGACAGAAGGTGGCCTATTCCCAACTTACATCTTTTTATCTTTTTAAGAAGATTTAAAAAAGATTTCTAACTTTATTTTCCAAGGGACCTTA
>CAYUEW010000019.1:0-6937 GCA_964444095.1 Candidatus Woesearchaeota archaeon
TTATTCAGAAAGCTTCTCTTTCTTATTTTTACTAATCCATCTAACTTTTCGTCTCTTCATTTTCATATTTTTTCTACACTTAGCAGAACACAAATACTTAACAGTTCCATCTTTAGAAATCAAAGTTAATCCTTTTGGAAATTCATAAGTTTTTCCGCAATAAACACATTTAGGCATGTTGCAAATCTCCAATTCTTACATTTAACCTATATACCCCTCTTTTTTTATCTGCATCAAGAATGTTCAAATTTATTTTATGCTCTCCAACACGGTTTCCATTACTCTCTAATTCTTTTTTAGCATACAAAAATGGAGCTAATTCTCCACAAAGACTCAATTCGCTTGCTCCTTTCTTAGTATCATATAAAACAAATCCCAAAATAGAATCCAGAATCTTATCTTTTTTTGTAATAATATCTACTTCTCTTAATAATCCCATTATGTGTAAACCCCCTTACTAACTTTTGACTTAATTCTTCGTGCTTCAATTTCTGTTTCTCTTAACATAAGTAAATCTCCAATTCTAATTGGACCCTTAACATTCCTTCGCATGCCCCTTCCCTTGTCTTTTCCTTCTTGCACCAAGCATTTAACTTGAGTTATTTCTCCTCTCGTTCCAGTTCTACCAATAACTTCTTCAACAATCGCAGGTACAGCAGTTTCTCCAAGAATTTTCACGCTACCCTTTGAAGCCTCTGATTGCGCTTGTTTAACTTTTTGTTGTTTTGCCATTTTTACTTAACTGAAGGAATTTCGTTTTTGGCTTCTCCTGCATCAATAATCGCAACAGAAGAAGTTGGAACAGAAATATTTACTGCGATTCCTAATTTTTGTTTACTCTCTACTTCTTGACACGGAATATTTTTTTCCTTACATAAAATTGGTAAATGTTGAACAATTTCTTTTGGCTCTACGTCAGCAGCATACACAACAAACTTTGCAGTACCTCGCTCAATTGATTTAGTAACTTCGTTAGTTCCTTTCTCAATCTTGCCTGTTTTCGCTGCGGTTTCGATTAAATTATATGCGTCCATTTTAAATTGATAAACTTAAGAGGATTAATCCTCACAAAGTGTTCATCGGATAAATAGAGATGAAAAAATCAGTTTATAAAAGTTTTGTTATTTCCAATTAATTTCAACTTCATCTGTCCTCTGTCTCGGTCGAATATCTATCTTCTCCAACTTTTTTTCAATTATCTTTTTCTTAAACATAATCTCTCCAAGAAAAGCAATCATTGCACCATTATCCACTAATAAAGTCCTCTCCGGACAAAAAAATTTAACTCCTCTTTCCGCACACATTTTTTTACACATCTCTTGAAATCGAGAATTACACGCAACACCTCCCCCTAATAATAATTCTTTCTTTCCAGTATGTGCTAATGCTCGCTCAGCCACTTCAACTAACATTGCAAAAACTGTCTCTTGCATTGAATAAGCTAAATTCTCTGGAGTATACTTCTTCGATTCTAATTTCTGTTTAAGATTTGTAAGGATGCCTGAAAGAGCTATATCCATTCCCTTAACTCTATAAGGCAATTCAATATATTTTTTACTTTTCTCTGCTAATTTCTCAATCTTTGGTCCGCCAGGAAAACCTATTCCCATAAGCCTCGCAAAGTTATCAATAAAATTCCCCACTCCCACATCAAGTGTCTCTCCAAAAATTCTATACCTTCCTTCAGCATATGCAATCACCTGAGTATTCGCTCCAGAAGTATAAAGCATAACAGGGTCTTTTGCACCTGTTAGTCTCCCCACTTCCAAATGAGAAATGCAATGATTCACTGAAACAATTGGCTTTTCTAATTTCCCCGCAAGCCATTTAGAAAACTTCATTCCTTCTAAAAGACAAGGAGCTAAACCCGGCCCCTGAGAAAAAGCAATTGCATCAATCTCCTCCTCCTTAATTCCCGCCTCCTTTAATGCAGTTAAATAAATTTCAGAACTATTCTCTCTATGATGCTTTGCAGATTCCATTGGAATAATTCCTCCTTTCTCTGTAGTATATGTCTTCTTAATATTTGCTAAGATTTTAGAATTCTTAACTATCCCAATTCCAAATGTATGGGCAGTTGATTCAATTCCCAAAATTACTGACATAAAAATAAAATAATTAAAGAACTATTTAAAACTAATTAAAAAAAATAAAAATAAAAAAATACCTACTTATCTTCTCTTTTTCTTAGCAGGTGCTTTCTTTTTAGCAGGTTTCTTTTTTACTACTTTCTTCTTAACAGGTGCTTTCTTTTTAACAACTTTCTTCTTTACTACTTTCTTTTTCTTTTTTCCTCCACGAGACATTTTTGCTTCGCATACATTCCCGCTACCATCAACATAGTAAAGATAACCTGGTTTCCTTTTCACTACAGCTTTTTTAACAACTTTTCCCATTTTTTACCTCCTTTTGAATACTATTACAAATTACTTTAGTCATCTATCTATTTAAATCTTTGGGATACCCGTCGAGAAATGCTTAAAATACTTTAATGTCTCTCGATATTTTCGGTTTAAAGGTATCTCTAAAAGATTGTGATATCTTTTTGTCGACGAGACCAGAGGAATAAATGGTTTAACTTTTTTTACCTCTATTACTCTATTTTTATCATCTAACCAAACAGCAAGAAAAGAAAAGAAAACAAAAAAAGAATGTATCGCCATTTTTGTTGGTTTAGAAAACTTAAATATTAATGCATTTGCTTTTTCTCGACGGGCAAACATTAACCCAATTGCTTGATTCATTCCCTTGCATTCTTGAACTTCCTTAATCTCAATTATTTTTTTACCTAAATGAACTTTCATTTTTTCTTTTTTGATACTCTTGGTAATATTTTTTAACATTTCTTTCTGTCACAAAATCATGGTGTTTAAATCCTCCACCAAAACATATTGGAATATGCATCAATTCATGAATTATCACTTTAGTTTTTTCTTCTTCACTCATCTTATCAAACCGTTCTGACAAAAACTCTAAAGCATAAAAAGCTTTCCTTGAAAGAGCTCTTTGCATTAATTTTCCCAAGGCATGACACCTTGCAATTGTTCGACGAGAAGACGTTCCATAACTCCTAAAACATTTAATATTAATCAAATCCACATGCGGAAATAAAATTCTAGAAATTTCTTCTGCCTCTTTCTGAAGATCCTCAGCAAATTCATACCTCATAATCCAAAAAAGAAAAGTCTTTATATAAATACTCTTATGACTAAAGATGATAAATCAAATAAAAGAAAATATTTGGCAAATGCACTTCATTGTTTTCGGCTCTTGCGTTTATTTAGTAAAATTCCCAGAGCCAATCCTCATCGATGTATCCTCTAAAGCAGCAAGCCAAGAGCTTCTAGAAGATTTAGAAAAATTAAAGATTAAATCAGAAGAAATAAAATCAATAATTTTAACTCACAATCATTATGACAATATAGAGAATTTAAATTTATTTCCAAATGCAAAAATTTATTCTATCAAAAATAAAGAAGAAATTGAAAAAGATTTTCCTGACTTTAAAATAATAAAAACACCAGGGCATACTCAAGAAGACATTTGCATTTTATACAAAGGAGTTTTATTTTCAGGGGATACTATTTTCAATAAAGAACAAACATGCATTGGACGAACAGATTTTAAAGAATCAAATCCAGAAAAAATGCAAGAAAGTTTAGAAAAATTAAAAAACATTAATTATGAATTTCTTTGTCCAGGGCATCTAATCTAATTCTATAATTTTATTCCTAGAATTTTTTCCACTTTTTACAGTCACTGTTTTACCAAAATATTTTTTCAATATTTTCATTAATTTCAAATTTGCTTTATTATCTACTGCTTTCTCTTTCAACCAAACTTCATAAACTCCTTCGCTAATTTCTTTAATTTCTTCTTTAGAAGAATTTGGATGAACATTAACTTTTAATTTCATTTTTTCTTCTTTGCTTCTTTTTTCATCTTAACGGTATCCTCTAATAAAGCACTATACATTGCTTTTTTTGCTCTATTCTTTTTTTCAGGTAATACTTTATCTTTTTTAGAAGGAACTATTTTTTTAGTTATCTCTTTTTTAGGAGATTTAACCTTTTCCTTAACTATTTTTTTTGGAACAACTATTTTTTCTTTTCTTTCACTTTTTTTAGTTAAAACGATTTCTTTTTTCTTTTTTCTTTCTAGAGGTCTTTCTTTAAAATGACGCAATATTTTTAGGATAATTAAAACTAAAAATAAAGTAATTACTAAGAAAATTATAGAAAAGATTAATAAAAGAGGAATTCGCTTTCTCTCAATGACCCTAAAACTTTCTGTTGCAGAAGCAGTAATATTTCCATAAGAGACCTTTAAGTAATAAACATAATCTCCTATCTGCGTATCTTGGGGGATATTAAGTTCTCGGATAATATCCAATTCTTTTTTGATACGCACACTTTCTTCTTTAAATGATAAAAGATTTCCCTCAAAATCTTTTACAGAATAAGATAAAAGAATATCTATATTTTCTAAATCTCCAAAATTTATCACCTTAAATCTTGCCTTTATTTTTTCTCCTGCCGCAGCCTCATCTGAAATAAGATTTACTAACACATCAAAAAGAGGTGCTTTTTCACTTACCTCAATAATCACATTTATCACTTTTGTAACCCCGGCATTATCTTTAACAAGTATTCTTCCAGTATAAGCATCAGGAACTTCTTTTTCTTTTGCAAAAAAATCTATAAAAATATCCTTGGTTTCTCCTGCATTTAAAGTAAAATTATCCTCGCTTATCACCATAAATCTTTCTAACTCATCCAATTCAAAAACAATGTTTAAAGGTGTGCTCTCTAAATTTTTTACTGACACCAATTCTCTTTGACTTTCACCTTGTTTAATTAAAACCTTAATTAAATCTGGATTTACAAAAAATCCAGAGATAGTTGTGCTTGTTCCCCCTCCTCCCGACGGAGGTGTTGCTGGAGAAGCGGGAGGAACGACTGAAGGGAGTTCAGTAGTAGTGGAAACAAAACCAACAGTTTGTTTATACGAAATTGAACTTAAATTCCCGCTTATTGAATCTAAAACAATCTCTGCATTATAATTAGTAGAACTAGCATTCCCTCCAGAAGAAACAATAGAATCTACTCCATAATTAGAACTACTAGTTTGTGAAGCACTAAAAAAAGGTAGAACCAAAAGAATTATCCAAAACAAAATAAGTTTTTTTTTTAAACATTTTAACACCATTGTGTTTCTCCTAGATTACATAAACTTGTTTTTAGTAAATCTATTTCTGTTTTCTGTGATTGAATTTCTACTTGTTGTGCGTCGTATAATGCTTTTAATTCTTGAATTGCGTTTATTAATACGGGAGCAAATCCCCCATAACCAATACTCTTTCCGCCATCTTCTCCATAAACTAACTCGGGGATGATATCATCTACTTCTTGTGCAATCATACCAATACCAACTTCTCCCGTATCCTTAAGAATATATCTTTTAGGTTGAATTTTTAAAATTTCATCTAAACCATAATCTAAATCTACAATATCTCTCTTATAAGCAATATCTGATTCAACAGTCCAACACCCTGCACCATCACATTCTGCTTGTCCTTCTACATCTAATTCTATTCCTACTGTTGGACTATCTGTGCCTATTCCAACAGCTCCGCCTTTTAATGTTATTGTTGAAAAATCATCATTTGTTCCTAAATTCATATACCATTCTGAACTTCCATCCCAAATTACGTCTATTTTTGCTCTTCCTTCATTATCCACAATTCCACCTTGTTTGAATTTTAATGTTTTCTTAGCTCCACCTGTAGTTTGTATTGACATATTCCCGCCACTAACTTCAAACTTTTCTGTTGGAGCTACTGTGCCTATTCCTACATTACCACCTTTTTTAATCGTTATTCCATCTATTCCAACTGCATCACCATAATTAGATAACCATATATAACCACTTGTTGTGTCTGTGTTATCTACAAATCCCATAACTCCCGAACGACCAGCAGATGCTGCTTTTCCAATGACAAAATAAGTGTTATAATCATCTGTGGTTGTGAAAAAATTAGCAACTTGAAACAAATCTGATGAACCAGCACCACTAACTTCAAGTGGAGCGTTTGGACTATCTGTGCCTATTCCTACATTTCCAGAAGTTACATTCACAACAAAATTAGTATTATTTATTTTAAGTGATTTACTTGCATTATTCAACACAATATCGCCCCCGCTCTCGCCCCAAATTGTATTACTTGTTTCGCTGTCTTCTGTTGTTTTCATACAGTATGTAAGAGCATAAGATGCAGGGCGTGTTTCTGCTCCTGTTCTAGGGTCGCTATTTACTCCGTCACTTTTTGGGGCAAACACGAAATTAATATTTGTGTCAGAACTACTACTTGATATTCCATATGATGCACTTGAACCTCCAAGAAAATCACTTACTTCCTCACTATCTTTTCTAGTGGTATCATGAAAATGACCTTGAAAACTATCATTCAAATATTCTCCATAAGTCGCACTCATAAATGTTCCATTAGCATATTTCATCATACTTGAAATTCCAGCACCTCTTACAAAAATACCTCTTAAATCTGGTGTTCCAGAAGTTCCGTCTGCGGGAATCCAACCTGTCGGACAAGTTGCAGAATTAAATGCCATGATTGCACCAGCAGGAACATTGCCCATACTCATATCTTTCCAAGTGCTTCCGTTATAATAATCATATCTTTTAGAAGTATCATTGAACATCAGCCGACCTTTCCCGAGACTTAAATTTCCTGTAACATTCAAATTTTCAAACTTCATATTTGTGTCATTCAATAAACTCTGAATATTAAAAGTTGTATTAACAGCTCCAATTAATGCTGTATCATTATATTTAGCATAAGTTGCATTGTAAGTTGTAGTCCAAGCATCATTCCAATTTGTATAAGTATCTAAAGTATAATTCTTTGAAACATTTGTTT
>CAYUEW010000020.1:0-6472 GCA_964444095.1 Candidatus Woesearchaeota archaeon
ATAAATTCAAAGATGCTAAATCTGTAAAATTAATCTGGCACATGTTGGCTTTTAATAAAGATGCTATTTCAGAAAGAACAGATAAGCAATTGAAAAAATTACAGGAAGATGTTTGTGCGAAAATTAAAGAAATGGAGAATGCAACAAACTTTCCAAGAAGGGTAACAGCTCTTTGTAATTATTGTGGATTTAAATCTGAATGTCCTTCTTTCAAACACGAAGCAGAACTTGAAAAGATTGAAGAGGTAAAAAAATTTAAGGAAGATGAAGGTGTTAAGTTAGTGGATGAGTTTTCAGAAGTTAAGACTAAGCTTTCTGAATTGAAAAAAGCAGATGAAGAGTTTAAGGAAAAATTGATTGCTTATGCAAAGCAGTTTGGGATTGATGTTGTTTATGGTTCTAATAAGAAATGTTCTGTTAAAGAGTTTGATAAGATAGTGATGCCTGAGGGAGAGGAGAGAGAAAAGTTTATTGAATTATTGAAGAAGAAGGGGTTGTGGGATGATTGGAATATGTTAAGTTATGCTAAAGTGAATAGTGGAGTTTTGAAAGGAGATGTTGATAAGGATATTAAGAAGATGATTGAGTTGGAAAAAGCTTTTAGAGTTGGATTGAGTAGGAGGAAGGGGGAATGAGTAGAGAAACTTTTGCGAAGATGATTGTTGTGATGATTGCTATTCTTGGAGGTGTCTTAATGTTTGGTGTAACTCAATGCATAAAACATTTATTTATAATTTAAAATGGGGAAATGTTTTAGTAAAAAGTGTGGGGGAAGAATTAAAAATGTTGGGAGATAGGAGATAAGATGGATGAAAAGAAAAAATTTGAATGCCCCTTATGTAATTCTAATATTTCTGAAAATCTTTACCACAAAATAATTGGGGATTGGGAAGAAAGACAAAAATTGGAGAAGGAACTTAAGGGAAAATTGGTTCTTGCTGAAAACGCTAAAAAAGACTTGGCGGAGGAACAAAAAAAGATAAGAAAACAATTAGTTAAAGAAAAAGATAAAATTAAGAAGCAATTTGAAGTGCAATTCAATAATCAAAAAGCTGGTATTCTTAAAAAGGCCCAAGAAGAGGCAAAGAAAATAGCTAAAATCGGAATAGATAAGCTAAATAAAGAGAAATTAACCTTAGAAAGAAAGATAAGTGAAGAGAAGAAAAATAATAAAAAGCAATTATTGGAAGAAAGGGCTAAAATTCAAAAGCAATTTGAAGTTCAAAGGTTATTAATTATTAAAAAAGCACAGGAAGATGCAAATAAGTTTGCTAAGAAAGAATTAACTAAAGCAACTAAAGAAGCATTGGAAAAGGGGAAAGAGCATGAAAAAAAGAGAACAGATAAACTTTCAAAAATGCTTAAAGGAAATATGGAAAAATTAGAGGGAGCAAACAAAAGAATTGGGGAATCCAATAAGATAATTCAAGAATTAAAGGAGCAACTAAAAAAAGGTACAACCCCCCAAATAGAAGGATTAAATCTCGAAGAAGAATTAGTTAAGGAATTAAAGGCTAAATTTCCTGAGGATGAGATTATACATAAGGGTCATGGAGGAGATATTTACCATTATATTAAATACAATAATGAAAAAATAGGGTTTATTATTTATGAGTGTAAAAAAACTCAAAAATTTCAAAAGAATTATGTTCATCAAATAAAGAATGATGTTGTTAATCAAAATGCTACTTATGGGGTTCTTGTTACCACCGCTTCAGAAAAGGAGAGGGTTGGTTTTTGGACTAAAGATGGAATTTTAATTGTACATCCATGGGGAACAATTTATCTTGCAGAAGTATTGAGAAAATGGGTAATTGATCTTTATTCACTAAAATTAGATAAAAAAGAACTTAGTGAATGCGCTAAAAAATTATTTGAATATATTAAGAGTGATAAATTTAAGAATTGTATCGAAGATACAATTGATAGAGCAAGACAACTTCACGAAATGTTAAAAAAAGAAATAACTACTCATAAAAACATATGGGAAGGAAGACAGAAACATTACTCTCGCATATGCCAAAATTCTCAGGATGTTGAAAAAGATTCTAAAGCCATTTTAAGGAATGAAAAAGAAGAGATAAAGGAGATTGAAGAAGAGGTTGAAATCGAGATCCCCCTTATCCTTTCAGAGCAAAGAAAAAAGAAAAAGAAGAGAAATTGGGATGATGAAGAATGAAATCAGGAGTAAAAAAAATGGAGGTAGATAAAATGTTAGATCAAATGAAATCTGCTGATATGCCAAGACAGAAAAAAGAAGAAATTGATAGTCAAGAATGTGAAAGAAAAGAAAGGATGAAAGAAGAAATTACAGATAACAATCCTTCTGTTGAAGAATGCAAAATTGCTATTAAGAGTATATGGGGTGAACTTAGTAATGAACAAAAAGAAATATTGATTTATACATATAAAAATCGGGGGGTATCTGTGGCAGAATTGGCAGATCATATGGGACACGAGAATAAACTTGGCTTTTGGGGGATATATGGAAGAATGGCTCGTAAAATATATAATTGTTTAGAGAAAGATTATGGATATGGAGAGTATATTGTAACTTTACTTTGGACAGTTGGACCAAATTCGGGTGCAAGTTATGAAATGTTCCTCAGACCTCAATTTGCTAAAGCATTAGAAGAATTAAATTTGGTTGAGAATGAAAAAGGTTTTAGAGTTGGATTGAGTCGGAGGAAGGGGGAATAGGATGAAAAGCATTTGTCTTGCCTGTGGAAAGCCAACAGAAAAGGATATGTTAATTGGAGAAATCTGCCATGATTGTTTTGAATCAACTTCAGAAGGTAAAGTAACAACAATAAAAGAAGCTGCACAAAATTGGGTGGAGATAAAACCTGAAGATTCATTTGAAGGAATAAAAGACTTGAAAGAAGAAATCAGAAAAAATCCCAAGAAGGCCCTTAATTATTATTATTTGGCTAAGGGATTTATGCTAAATGTTCCAATTAGGGCTATGGATTCTATCCAATATATCGAAGATTTACTAAGAAAATCTCTGAAACTTCGTCCAGGATTGTGGGCTCCAAAAATATTTTTGGGAGAGTTGTTGTTTAAAGTTGCAAGATATGAAGAAGCAGAAAAATATCTAAGAGAAGCTGTTGAAATGAAACCTGAATCTGTTTCTATAAAAGAGTATTTAGCTGGATGTATTGAAGCGAATTCTAAAGCGATTGGATTAAAAGAAAAAAAATTATCTGAAAAGGATTTATTATGTTTGTTTGAAAATGATTTGAGGAAATTTATTAAAAAAGTTCTTGAAGAAAATTTTAAAGATGATTGGTGGAGAAAAGGAATTCCTACAAAAACTAGGTCTAGTTGTGCTTCCCGTAGAGAAGAAGGGTTAGAGGAGGAAAAAGATATTGATTTAATTTTATTTGCTAATTTTTATGATTACAAAGAAATTCTCAACCAAAATAAAGGACTTTTTAGCCAATATTTAGATGTTAAGGAATGGTGTTCAAAATTAAATGGTTTGGAACCAATTAGAAATGTTGTTGCTCATAACCGAAATTTGGATAGTGCTTTTGAAAAGATTAAAGATTGTTATGATGAATTGCAGAAGATTGTGGAGAGATTGGGGAAGTGTTAAAAAGAGAGGAGTGGGGAATAGGAAATGTTAAATATCTTAAACTCTTAATTAAAAAATGCTTAAATTTGCAAAAGATAAAAACATTAAAATAGGTGATTTGTTGAATGAGAAAAAATACCCTGTGGATAAAAATTATCAAAGGGAACCTGGAGCTTGGAGCCGTGAAGATGAACAATTTTTTATAGATTCATTACTTAAAAAAATTAAAATTCCAAAAATTTATTTGCATAAAAAAAGGAATAAATATTGGATTATTGATGGCCAACAAAGGATTGAAACAATTCGGTTTTTTATAAATGGAAAAGAGGGGAAAAAACTAAAACTAGATAGTGATATAACTGAAAAGAAAAAAGATATATTGGGGTTTGGTGGTTTAACTAAAAACGAACAAAAGGTATTATTAAATTATACTATTTCCTCGTCGATAATTGAAAGAGGTAATGATAATGAGATAAGAGATTTATTTAGAAGGCTACAAAGAGGTAAACCCCTCACAGAAGGAGAAAGATTAAATGCTATGCGGGGGAATATTGTCAAATTAATGAGAGATTTAACAGATCATAAATTTTTTAAGAAAAGTTTGATGTCTCAAGACAAAAGACATAAATTTTACCATATAGCTGCTGTATTCTTATATACTGAAGATAAAATAGACAATACAACTTTTGGGAACATTGAAAAATTCTTTGGACAGCACGCATCAATGAAAGAAAAAGATAAAGTTTTTAGAAATTGCTGGAGGAATTTAAATTTTTTATCTAAATGTTATAAACATAATGAGTTGCCTTCCAGTGGGCTTGGATGGTTAACTAGTGTATATTTATTCATATCAGATTTAAGAAGTTATGGGCTTCTTGGTCAATGCAATTATGGGGATATCCATAACTATTTAGAAAATTTTTATATTCATGTTTATCATGATGAAAAAAGAAAAGGAGATTATCGAGAATTTTACGATGCAGTCCATGCAGGTACGAACAACAAGGGCAATATTATTCAAAGAAGAGAGATATTAATTAAATATTTTAAGGGAAGATTTAATGTTCATCTAAAAGATGAAAACAGGCTTTTTAGTTCAGAGAAAGATAAAAAAATAGTTTACCATAATGCTAATGGAAAATGTCAATATCCGAATTGTTCTGCAAAAAATAAAAGTATAAAATTTAATGAACCTTTTCAAATTCATCATAAAAAAATGGATGCTGCTGGAGGAAAGAAGGAATATAAAAATGCATGGTTAGTTCATCCTGATTGTCATTATGATATCCATAGAAAGATGAAACTCAAGAGAATAAAATAGATAAACTTAAAATAGCATGTATAGCTTAAACTAACATGACAGAAAATCAATCAATTTTTATGCAAACAATTCAAAGAGGGATTGATGAAGGAATAATTAAATTATCCGAAGATAAATCGAGAATTACTTATTTTTGCAAAAGGGAGTATTCTACAGTTTTTACAAATCCTGAAGAAAAAGTGAGGGCTTCTTATTTTGTTGAGTTAGTTTTAGATAAGAAATATCCTAAAGAAAATATTGATATTGAGGTTAAAGTTGAAAGAAGGATACCAGATGATAGAGCAGATATTGTTATTTATGATGAAGAAGAGAAAGAGTATTTAGTTGTGGAATGTAAAAAAGATGGGATTTCTGATGCAGAATTTAAACAAGCAATCGAACAAGCATTTGGAAATGCAAATAGTAAGAGAGCAAAATATGCGATAGTTGTTGCCGGAACAACAAGAACGGCTTTTGATATTGCGGGATTTATTCAAAGAGAAAGAGAAAAAAATGTTATTGCAGATATTCCTGAAAGATATGGTAAGGCACCAAAATATAAATTTATTAAGGGGGATGCTGAAAAAGATTTGAAACTTGTTTCTCGTGATGATCTAATTAGAGTTTTGGATAAAGCACATGACACTATTTGGCAAGGCGGAAAATTAAGTCCTACTGCTGCTTTTGATGAAGTTTCAAAATTACTTTTTTGCAAATTACAAGAAGAAAAAGAAAGAACTGTAACAAAAAAAGGAGAACCCTATAAATTTCAGATTGGAACACACGAAACACCAGAAGAAGTTTTTAAGAGAGTTGATAAAATTTATCGATATGCAAAAACAAAAGATGCAGAAGTGTTTAAAGAAGATATAAAATTAAATCCAAAAGTTGTTTATGGGGTTGTTGAACATTTACAAAGTATTAACTTTAATAAAACTGATTTAGATACTAAAGGTGTTGCTTTTGAAAGATTTATGGAAGATTTCTTTAAAGGAAAAATGGGGCAATTTTTTACTCCTCGTGAAATTATCCAATTCGCAGTTAAGATGTTAAAGCCAGAAGAAGATAAACTTATTTTAGATCCTGCTTGTGGGAGTGGAGGATTTTTACTTAATGCAATGGATTATGTAAGAGAATTAGCAGATAAAGAATATCCAGATAATCCAGAAGAAAATTTTAGGATGTGGCATGATTTTGCAAAAGATAAATTATATGGCATTGAAATAAACGACCAAATCGCAAGAGTTTGTAAAATGAATATGATTATTCATGATGATGGACATACAAATGTAATTAGTACAGATTCTTTAAAAAATTTAAATGAGATTTCTGGAATTCATCAAGGGTTTGGAAAAAATAAATTTGATATGATTCTAACCAATCCTCCCTTTGGTGCTTCGGTGAAATCTACAGAACATGATTATTTAGGAAAATATAAATTAGGAGAGAATAAGAAAAATCAGAAAACAGAGATCCTTTTTATTGAAAGATGTTTAGATTTTTTGAAGATTGGAACAGGAAAGATGGCAATTGTTTTACCTGATGGAATTTTAACTAATTCTTCTTTGCAGTATGTTAGAGATTTTTTAATG
>CAYUEW010000021.1:0-5580 GCA_964444095.1 Candidatus Woesearchaeota archaeon
GTTATCCCGGGAGAAGTTATTGCAACAGGGGATGATTACTTGCCTGGAGAAGGAACAGAAAAAAGAAAAAATGAAATTGTCGCGATTAAATTTGGATTATCTGAAGAATTTAACAAACTCATAAAAGTAATTCCATTATCTGGAGGTTATCAACCACGAAGAGGAAATATTGTAATCGGCAAGGTTGACAATATTACATTTAATGGTTGGGTAATAGATCTTGGAACAGCAAGCTCTGCCTTTTTACCTGTATCTGAAGTACCCAAATATGTTAATAGAAATGATTTAGAAGAAGTTTTGGACTTTGGAGACATGGTTGTAGCACAAATATTTGAAATTAATAAACGAGGCATAGACTTGACAATTAGGTCACGAGGCCTTGGAAGATTAGACCAAGGAATTATTATAAAAGTAAATCCCCATAAAGTCCCAAGAGTTATTGGTAAGGAAGGTAGCATGATTTCGTTAATAAAAGATAATACTGGCTGTAAAATTACTGTCGGACAAAACGGATTAATCTGGATAAGCGGAGATAAAATAGAAGACGAATTATTTGCCAAGAAAGCAATTCTTTATATCGTAGAAAATTCTATTATTTCGGGTTTAACTGACGAAATGAATAACTGGTTTAAGGAGAATTCAAAATGACTTACAAAAGAAAAGACGGAAGAAAAAATGATGAATTAAGAGGTCCGATTGTAGCGAAAGTTGGCGTTGTTCCAAATGCAGATGGAAGTGCTATGTTCCAAATAGGAAAAACAATCGCAATCGCCGCAGTATATGGACCAAAAAAGATGCACCCACAACATTCTCAAAATCCTGAAAAAGGAACTTTAAGATGTACTTACAACATGAATAGTTTTTCAGTTGAAGATAGAATCCGTCCTGGACCATCAAGAAGAAGCACTGAAATTTCAAAGATTACAGAATGGGCTATTGAACCTGTTTTAATGATTGAAGAATACGCTAATCAAGTTGTAGATGTTCACATTAATATTATCCAAGCAGATGCAGGCACTCGATGTGCAGGAATAAATGCTGCTGCAATGGCTTTGGCTCATGCAGGAATTCCAATGAAAGATATGGTTTCAAGTGTTTCTGTTGGAAAAATAGATAAGACAATTGTTCTTGATTTAGATAAGTTTGAAGATTCTGAATTTGAAGATGGAGAAGGTTCAACAGATATTCCTATAACATTCACTCATGAAGGAAAACTTACACATATTCAATTAGATGGAAAGATAAGTCCAGAACAATTGAAAGAAGCTATTGAAATGGGAAAGAAATCTTGTGATGAAATTTATGAAGTGCAAAAGAAAGCACTTAAGGAGATTGGAAAATGAAAACAGCAAATATAACTCAAGATAGAATCATAGAATATTTAGAACAAGGAAAAAGATTTGATGGAAGGAAATTAGATGAATTCAGAGAATTGATTATTGAAAAAAATGTTGCAAAAAAAGCTGAAGGTTCTGTAAGGGTAAGATTAGGAAAAACAGAAGTTATTGTTGGAATAAAAATGGCCGTTGGGACTCCTTATGCAGATTCAGCAAATAAAGGTAATTTAATGGTTACTGCAGAATTGCTTCCTTTAAGTTCTCCAAGAATTGAATTAGGTCCTCCAAAATTCAGATCAATTGAATTGGGAAGGGTTATTGACAGAGGAATAAGAGAAAGCAAAGTTATTGATTTAGAAAAACTTTGTATCAAAGAAGGAGAAAAAGTATGGACTGTTTTTGTAGATATTTATTCGATTAATGATGATGGAAATTTATTGGATGCTGCTGGAATTGGTGCTTTGGCTGCATTAAAAATTGCAAAAGTTCCAAAGTATGACGAGGAAGAAGGAAAAGTATTATATGGAGAACCAGATAGAGACCTCCCATTAAATAACATAAATCCTCTTCCAGTTACTGTTCATAAAATTGGAAATTCATTGATTGTTGATCCAAATTGTGAAGAAGAAGATATTAGTGAATCAAGGATAACAATTGGAAGTAGCGACGGAATAATTTCCTCTATGCAAAAAGGAGAAGCAGTTCCAATAACCATTGAAGAAATGAATAAAGCAGTTGAAATGGCGACAAATATTTGGAAAGAATTATTTAAAAAATTTGAAAAGTTATTAAAATAAAATGCAAGTTGCAGACTTAACTAAATACGAGAAAGCGCGAATTCTTGGCGCACGAGCACTTCAGATATCTATGAATGCACCATTATTAATTAAAATTGATTCAGAAGATTTAGAAAAAATAAATTATGATTCTCTTAAAATAGCAGAAGTTGAATTAAATTCAAATGCTTTGCCTATTTCAATAAACAAACCTTTCCCAGAAAAGAAAGAAGGAGAATTGAAAAGAGCCAAAGAAAAAAAGATTAATGATGAAAAAGCTGCAGCAAAAGAAATTGCAGAAGAAGAAGAAATTGCAAAAGAAGGAGAAATCATGCAACTAGCAAACCCAGAAGATGAACGTGATGAAAGTGTTTCAACAGCAAGCGAAGAAGAATAATTTATAAATCTGATAATAATTAATTATAAAAACTCTATTTCTCTGTGTGGATTATGAGAATTAAAGGAGTTAGTGCTAAAAAAATCTCAGACTCGAGGGGAGAGGGAACAGTACTTGTTTCTCTCAAAACTAATTTTGGGGATTTTTCTGCTTCTGCTCCCAATGGAAAATCCACAGGAAAACATGAAAAAAAATCGTATAAAAAAGACCTTGTAACAGATGTGCAAACCTTAAAGAAATTTTCTGACTATTTTTCTGAAGAAGTTTTGGAAAAGTTTGATGATTTAAGAAGAATTGAAGATATTATTGATGGACATGTTGGTGCTAACACCATGTTTGCTTTTGAAGCAGCTGTTTTGAAAGCCATGGCAAAAGAGCAGAAGAAAGAAGTTTGGGAAATTATTAATTCTGAAACAAAAACCTTTCCCAGATTGGTTGGAAATTGCATTGGTGGGGGGAAACATTCTTCATTTTCAAAAAAACCAGACTTTCAAGAATTTTTGCTAATTCCAAAAGAAAAATCTCCTAAAAAAGCGTTTGAAATAAATAAAAAAATAAAGAAAGAACTAGAATATTCTATTAAGAAAAAAGATGAAAAATTTAATGGAGAAAAAACAGACGAAGGGGCATGGGGCACTTCATTAAACGAAAAAGAAGTTTTGGAAATTTTGAAAAAAACAAGTGTGCCCTTGGGAGTGGACATCGCTGCATCAAGTTTTTACAAACGAAAGAAGTATGATTATGAAAATCCCAGATTGAAAAGAAGTGGAGATGAGCAGTTCACTTATTTAACTAACCTAATTAAAAATTTTGATATTTTTTATATTGAAGACCCTTTTGGCGAGGACGATTTTGAAGCATTTGCTAAACTTTTAGAAAAATTCCCTGACAGACTTATTGTTGGAGACGACCTTACTACCACAAATCCCAAGAGATTAGAACAAGCAATAAAAAACAAATCGGTGAATGCAATAATTGTTAAACCAAATCAAATTGGCTCTTTGATTGAAGTTAAAAATGTGTGTGAACTTGCAAAAAAGAATGGAATTCGTTTGATTTTTTCTCACAGAAGTGGAGAAACAGAAGAAAACATCTTGGCAGATTTAGCATTTGGCTTTGGAGCAGATTTCTTGAAAACAGGAATTGATGGAAAAGAGCGCGAAGCAAAAATAAAAAGATTGATTGAAATTGAGAAAAATTTGGGTTAAAAACATTTTTAAATCAACTTCTCTGTAATTCCTTATGACAAACATTATTGAAGATATTAAAGAAAAAATAGAAGTAGGCGCAGAGATTCTTGAAGAAGTTGTAGACAAAGTTAAAGACGAAATTGAAGAGGTCGGAGAATCTGTTGTTGGCGTTGTAGAAAAAGCTAAAGAGAAAGTTGAAAAGAAAAAAAGCGAGAAAAAAGTTGCTGAAAAAGAAAAGAAAACTGTGAAAACATCTTCTAAAAAGCTAGAGAAAGAAGCTGGGGCAGAACCACAGGAAGTGGGCGCAGCTTTGGAAAAAGCTGCTGAAGCAGAATCTACAGACCCAAAAGTTGAGAAGACTCTTGAGGAAAAGAAAAAAGAACTTTTAGCAAGGGTTAAAGAACTTGCTGGAAAAGTTGACACGACTACTTCAGAAGAATTAAAAGAAAAAGTCAAGATTAAAAAAAGAGCAGACATGTTGATTCCTCTTGAGGAATATGTTAAATCGGGTATTTATCTTGGAACAAGAGTTGTAACGCCTAAGATGAAACCTTTTGTTTATAGACGAAGGGCAGATGGTTTAGCAATTTTTAATACTGATTTAATTGATGATAAATTAAAAGAAGGGATAGAATTTTTATCACAATTTGAAGCCAAAGATATTATTCTTGCTTGTAAAAGGCAGGCAGGTTGGAAAGCTGCAGAAATGTTCGGGAAAGTTACTGGAATTAGAATCTTCACGAAAAAATATCCTGCAGGAATTTTAACTAACACTACTCTCCCTAACTTTTTTGAAAACGAATTAACAATTGTAACAGATTCTTGGCTTGATAAAAATGCGTTAAACGACACATTAAACATCAACAAAAAAGTTTTAATGATTTGTGACACCAATAATTTCCCGAAAGGAACAGACCACATAATTATTGGAAATAATAAAAGCCCAAGAAGTTTGGGTGTAATCTTTTATTTACTTGCTAAAGGATATTGTAAAGCAAAGGGGATAGAAACAGAAATTCCTGATTTAGAATGGTGGACTGACGGCGAAGCAGAAGAAAAGATTAAAGAAAGAGTTCGAAGTAATTCTAAAAATATGAGATTCAGACGTTAAATCTTAAAAAATAACCAGCTTTTATCTCCTTGATAATTTGTTTTTATAAGAACATATTTTCCTGAAAGCTTTTTTCCGTGAAGCTCAAATTCTATTTTATCTTTGGTGGTTTCAATTAATTTGTAAGTTCCCTTGTCCCAAATTTTTACTTTACCTGCCCCATAATTTCCTTCTGGAATTATTCCTTCAAACGTCGCATAACCTATTGGATGGTCTTCAACTTCAATCGCAAGTCGTTTCATATTTTTGCTTCGCGGAGGTTGTTTTGGAATCGCCCAACTTTTCAAAACGCCGTGCATCTGCAAACGCAAATCCCAATGTAAATTTCGTGCGTGGTGTTCATGAATTACATAAATCCTTGAAGGAGATTTTTTAAATTTTGCTTCAGGCTCGCCAGATTTTTTTAGGTTTCTTTTTTTCTTATATTTGAATAAAGACATAATAATTAAAAGTGTTCGAAGTATAAATATATTTTGAAAGAGAAAAAGTAATTCTCGACGGAACTCATACAGAAACATTTAAATATCGATTATTTGTGAAATAACTATTAACTAAGATGAGTGCTTTAATTACATGCGAAAAAAATGTTAAAGTATGAGGTATGTAAAAGTAGTCATAGTTGTAGTTCTGATATTAATATTAACAGCCAATAGTTAGGAGACGTGTGAAGTGGTTTGAAGTCTTATATTCAAATTGCGTTAATTGTAAAATTAATTAAATCCAGTTGATCCTGCTGGCGGCTGCGGCTATCTGGTTTGCGTTTAGCCAT
>CAYUEW010000022.1:0-4330 GCA_964444095.1 Candidatus Woesearchaeota archaeon
GGATATTTTGTAAAAATAATGCTATTGCATTGTTCCCCCGGAAAATCAATTCCCCGAGCACATCGTGTTGTGAATAAAACTTCGCTCTGCCCTTTTTTGAATCTATTAACTAAAATTCCTTCGTTATCTTCATTTTGAATTTCTCTTAATTTTTCTCGACTAATTAAATTATCAATGTCAAATTCTTCAAGTTCTTGTTCTGAAGGCAAGTCTGCAAATGCATTTACGTGAATTAATATTGGTTTTTTCGCAGTTTCAACACACTTACTAAGCACAGTAAGGTAATCTTTTCTACTGAATTTCCCTGTAGAAAAATTAGCATACTTGCAATCCATTTCATATCCTGTTCGCTGAACTTTGATTCGTCCTTGCTGCTCTGTTTCTGCATCAATAACTTCATAATCTTTTAATCCAAAAACTTTTTCCAAAACTTCTGGGGAATGCAAGGTTCCAGACATTAAAACAAGAATTTTGTTTTTTTCCACCATTTCTTGAAATCTTTTTTCTAAATTTGTTGTAACAATACTAAGAATTAGACCTTCCTCTTTTTTGTGCACGCTCAAATAAGATTCATCGAAAAATTCTTCAAACATTCTCGCGCTCTCTTCTAATTCAAATAAATAACTTTCTTCATCCAAATTATTTAAGAATTCAGGAGAATCTAAAAATATTTTTAACAAATCATAAATTCCTGTTTCTTTAAGTGGAATTATTTCCCCAGAACTAATTGCATCATGAATCCTTTCATTTATTTTTATCTGTTTAATTACTGCACTTATTTCTTTAATCGCCTTTGCCCCATCTTTGTCAAAAACAAAAACATTAGCCAAAGCTCCTTGAAGTCTGTCAATATTAATATTCCTTTGATTAGAAAAACTATCTAAAAACTCATCGCATTCATCTATAATCTCTACTTCTGTTTTAGGTTTTCTACCTAAAGCACTTTCTAATTTATATTTCAAAGAATTAAAGACAATCACATCTGAATCAATATAAGAATTAAACTGTTGATAAAAAGCACACCCCTCTGCACGAGCATAAAAAATAAACTTGGTATCGTTTAGTCCGATGTATTCTCTTTTCCTTGCATTTTCAAATTGTTTTAATTCATATTTTTCTGGTAAAACTGGGCACCAATAAGGGCAAGCACCTGCAACAGACATTCTTTTTACATCTTTCAAATCAAGGAAGTCTCTCACATTTACTTTCGGATTTTGTTGTAAATACCCTTTAATTCTATTCCAGTTTTTTTCTTTAATTTCAATCTTGCAAGGAATATTTTTGTTATCTGCAGATAAGTCCCTTCCAATTAATTTGTTAACTGATTCTCTTCGCCCCTCAAAAATATCATTTAGTTTTGTATTAACTTCTCTCACAATTTTTGGAACAGCATTTTTGTTATCTTCTAAAAACTTACACTTATGATTTCTTCGTCCAGTAATCACGCTGATCTTGAGTTTTTCTTTTTTCTTGTTTAGTAAATATTTATTCTCTTCGTAATCCTTTTGATACTGTGTTTGAAGATTTTTGCCCGGCACAATGACAGAAGTTTTTCCCAGATTTCGCGCGATGTTCAGCGCAATCGCGCTTTTACCAGTTCCACAGATTCCGTGAATAAAAATAACTTTCTTTCCTTCCTTAATTGCATTAAGAACTTCTTTAACAACATCTTCTTGGGTTTTGCCATTTGAAAATTTTAATGGATTAAGAAATTCCCCTTTTTCATATAAACTCCAAGTCATAGGATAAGAAAAATTAAGTGAGAGTTATAAAAGTTATTATCTTACAGCGCTAACTAGAAGAGAGGATTGCCTGTCTAATCAAAAAATTATTTAACCAAACAGAGCAGACAATCCTTCTGCTGCAGCTTCTTTCTTTTCTTCTTTTGGCGCTTCAACTTTCTTCTCTGGAGCACTAGCACTAGCCCCTCCCGCAGGAGCAGCCGCAACTAAACTTGCACTTTCGAGTTCTTTGTCGATATCAACGCCTTTCAAACTAGCAATAAGAGACTTTATTTTTGATTCGTCAGTCTCTACGCCAGCAGCCGCAACAACACTCTTCAAATTTGCTTCATTAACTTCCTTTCCTGCTTTATGCAGTAAAAGTGCTGCGTATACGTTTTCCATTATTTATTTCCTCCAACATTTTTATGTGGAACATTAAGTGTATTTTTCATTATCCGAATAAACTAGCAAGTCCTGCACTAGCGTCTTGCTTAGGTTCCTCCTTTTTTTCTTCCTTTGATTCTTCTTTTGGCGCTTCTGCTTGAACTTCTGCAACAGGTTCTGGTTCTCCAGTCATAATCCGATTAATCTTGTTCGCATCTCTCCCTGCTTTTTGCAATAAGAAATTAATTGTATCGGGAGTGGTATAACCAATATTAACAGCAAAAGATAATGCTTTTCCAAATGAAGTTTTTAATTCTGCCAAAGTTTCTTCTCTATTAATCTTAATCTCTGTATAAATCTTGTTTTCTTGAGCATCAAAAGATGCTAAAGGTAAAAATCCTACTGAGAAAGGTTTCATTCCAAGTTTATTCATTAAGTCAGCAGCATTTTCAGAAATTTTAGTTCCTTCTGCAGCAATTACCTTAGATTCTTTAATTGTTATTTTTCCTTTATCAATTTGAATCTGAATCCCTAATGCTCCTAATTCACTAATTGCAGGACCTGGCACTAATTCAGTGGGCCCAGCTTGAATAACAATATCTTCTGGAGCTTCTTGTCCAGGCTTTGCCTTAATTGCACTTTGGTTTTGCATTAATTCTGCTGCAAGTTCAAAAGAATCAATATCTGAAAACAAAATAGCCACGCTTCCTTCAATTTTATCTTTTAATTCTTTAACTACTTCATTGCTAGAATTATCTAATGCTCTAAAAATTAAGTTTTTCTTTGGAACTTTCACAATTGCCTTGCCTCTTAATTTTTTGGAGATTTCCTGAAATTGTGAACCAGGAATGCTTTTTATTGAAGCAATCAAAATTGTTTTTTTATTTTTGATTAAATCATTTAGGTTTTCGACTACCTTTTTCTTTTCTTCTGAGATGTGTGGTTGATGTTCACTCATTTTAATTTTATCTTCTGCGGTTTAGTCATTGTGAATTTGATTTCAATATTTTTCACATTTTCAATGTTTCTTGGTAATTCTTTAATCACTAAATTATAAACAGCCATAATGTTGTCAATTAATTCTTCGTCTTTCATACTTTGTTTTCCAATAGGCAATTTGATACTTGATTCTTTTGTCCTTATTTTTATGCTACTATTTATTTTTTCTTTCAATTCTTCAATTGCCTTATCATTAACTTGCATAAGAATTCCTAATTGAGGAGAGGGCATTTTTCCTGCAGGACCCAAAGCCCTACCGAAAGTTGTAGCAACAACTGGCATAAGTTTTCCTTCAGCAATAAAGAAATCAAAACTCTTAACAAGTTTTTTCAATTCTTTTTTATCAGAATATTTTTTGAATTTTTCTTTTGTAATTGTAGGAATATTCTTGTTGTCTATTTCAAAGAATGCACAAATTTTTTTATCTTTAATTTTAAAAGGAAGTGGCGCAACAATATTAAGAGAATTTTTTCGCGCGTCGAATTTTTGTAGATTCATAATTAAGTCAAGTGTTTGGTCAAATTTTCTTTCTTTGCTTTTTCTAAGTTCTGTCAAAGCTTTTTGTAATTCTTCTTTCAGTTCCATTTTATTTATACCTCCCACATTATGCGCCTGTGTTCAGAATCGTGAACTTCGGCGATATGGTTCAATCGGTAAAATTCTGAACGATTATTGGTTTATAAATTTATCTTCTTCCAAGAATTTCAAAAGACCTAGGAGAGAAGGGGTGTGGCGTGAATTTTTTCCTTGTAGAAAAGCTTATAAATAAAATAATATATATAAGATAAATAAGATATAAAATATTAATATTATAAATAATATAAATAATATAAATAGGGTTTATGGTGAAAAAAGTATTAAGTGTAACAATAGAAGAAGAATTTCTTTTGAAATGGAAAAAATTTACTAATGAAAATTCTATTAATTCTTCAAAATTGATTGAAAAACTATTGCGAGAATACTTAAAAAAAGGAGGAAAAAAATGAAGGGATTAATTTTAATCCTAGGAGCAATCTGTTTGCTATTTTGCATATCTATGGTCTCTGCAGAACGTATGCCAGTCCCAGGGGGAGATATGGAGTATGGTCAACTGTACTAAACGATTTCTTAAATGTTTCTCATAACGATAGTGGAGAATTAGAAAATGATACAGTCTCAAGTCTTCAGATATTAAACAATACAATCGTTGATGCAGATATTTCAGATATAACCAACCTCACGCT
>CAYUEW010000023.1:0-4162 GCA_964444095.1 Candidatus Woesearchaeota archaeon
TGGCTAGATTAGTAAGTGGTAAGATTGAGAAGGGTAGAAGATAAAATGCCAGGAGAAACTTATACTATTGTTGGACAAGAAAACTATGATAGATTAAATGAGTACTTAAGTAATTGTTCTAGCGTTCATAAAGAAAATAACTTTGTTGGAACTGGAGGAATGTACTTTTCTTTAGAAAAAGGAAGTGTGCTTTTTATCGACGGCTCAACAAAAAAAGTTATTGCACAAAATATAAGTTCAGAATTGGGAGAAGAAATAAAGGAAGTTATAAGAAATAAATAAAATGATAGAAAAAGAAAGTCCACAAAATTTTAAGATTTTTGATTTGTATGATCTTAGTGAAATTGAAGTAAAAGACCCAGGATTGAAACTAATAATTAATTTACAACCAAAATTACTTTTAAAGAGCCATGGAAGAAACGCACAAAAGTTTGGGCAAACAAAAGTTAACATTGTTGAAAGATTAATGAATAAGATTGGAGTTTCAGGACACAGAGGTAAAAAACATAAGGTAGCTAAAGGACATGCGACTGGAAAATATTCAAAGAATATGAAAATTGTTTTAGACGCTTTTAAAATAATTGAAAAGAAAACGCAGAAAAATCCTGTGGCTATTTTAGTTCAAGCAATAGAAAATTCAGCGCCACGAGATGAAGTTACTGCAATTGAATATGGTGGGGCAAGATATCCTCAAGCAGTTGACGTAACTCCACTAAGAAGAGTTAATCTTGCTTTAAGATGGATTACTCAGGGTGCTTCAGATAAAGCTTTCAATAAAAAGAAAACTATTGTCGAAGGATTAGCTGAAGAAATCATGCTTGCTGCACAAAGTAATGGAGACAGTTTTGCTTACAGAAAGAAAAACGAAGCTGAAAAGCAAGCAGATAGTGCAAGGTAATTCTTAGAGATTAAAATGGACAAAAAAACATTATATAGTGTAATTAAGGATAGGCAAATGGAAATTGTTTTTAATAATTTAGAATTAGCTTTACAAAATCCCAAAACTACTGGAATGAATGCACACATTGTACCTGGATTGCAAACTTATTTTAAAAATTTAAAAACAATGTATGAAAAAGAAGACTCTAAGCAAAAGTTCTTTAAGGAATTACATAGTCAAAACCCACTAGAGTATGAAAATATATCCCACCACATTTTAATCGCAATTAATAAATTTGATTTAAAAATATAGCCATTCCACATTAGAAATGTTTAAATATTTCATTGTATCCTATTTTGGATGGTTGGTGAGATTGGGGAATTAGATTATACTACACAAGAAAGAAATACTTCTGAAAAAAAACTTTTAGAGGATTATCATCCTTCTGGGAGAATATATACTCCAATAAACCCAAAAGAAAAATATTGTTTTGATGGCCCCAGAGATTGTGGAGATTTGGAAGAAGAAGTTACTGGACCTTGAGGTTTAGCAAATATTTTTAAACTAATTTTATTATGATTAATTATTCTAGTTATTAAAATGTCAGAAACAAACATAACCGACTTGATGAAACAGCAAGACAAAATTAGGAACATAGCGATTGCTGCGCACATTGACCACGGTAAAACGACTTTTTCTGATAATCTTTTAGCGGGTGCAGGGATGATTTCGCAAGAACTTGCAGGGAGACAATTAGCTTTAGATTTTCACGAAGATGAAGCTTCTCGAGGGATAACAATTGATTCTGCATCTGTAAGTATGATCCATCACTCTGGAGAAGAGGAATATTTGATTAATTTAATTGACACACCAGGGCATGTAGATTTTGGAGGAGATGTTACTCGTGCAATGCGGGCTGTTGATGGTTGCATTGTTTTATGCTGTGCTGTAGAAGGTGTTATGCCCCAAACAGAGACTGTTCTAAGGCAGGCACTTAAAGAAGCAGTAAAACCGGTTCTTTTCATAAATAAAGTTGACAGATTAATCAAGGAAGTTAAATTGACACCCGAAGCGATGGAGAAAAAATTTGTTTCTATTATCAATCATGTTAACGAACTTATCGAAAGTATCGCGGCAGAAGGATACAAAGAAAAATGGAAAGTTTCTGTTGCAGATGGAAGCGTAGCATTTGGTTCTGCTTTTCATAATTGGGCTTTGAGTTTTCCTTACATGAAAGAACATAATATTACTTTCAAAGATGTTATAGATGCATATCAAAATAACAACCAGAAAGAGTTAGCAAAAAAGGCTCCGCTTCACGAAGTTGTTTTGAATATGACAATAAATCATCATCCAAATCCTGTTGATGCGCAAAAATATAGAATTCCAAAAATTTGGCACGGAGAATTAGAATCTCCCCTTGGAAAAGATTTAATGAATTGCAATGCAAAAGGAGAACCTGTTTTTGTCCCAACGAAAATTGTTATTGATAAACACGCAGGAGAAGTTGCTGGAGGAAGATTATTTTCAGGTAGCATTAAACAAGGTGATGAAGTTTATATGAACATGGCGAAGAAAACTGTGCGAGTCCAACAAGTTTCAGTTTACAAGGGAGCCCAAAGAGTTATTGTCGACGAGGTTTCTGCAGGAAATATTATTGGAATTGTTGGATTAAAAGATGTTTTTACAGGAGAAACTGTAAGCAGAAATCCAGTAGAACCATTTGAAGCATTGAAACATCTTTTCGATCCTGTTGTTACAAAGTCTATTGAAACAAAAAAATCTGCAGACTTGCCTAAACTTGTAGAAATTTTGAAGCAGATAGGAAAAGAAGACCCTTCTATCAAAGTAGAAATTAACGAACAAACAGGAGAGAGTTTAATTTCTGGTATGGGCGAGTTGCATTTAGAAATTACAGAAAACAGAATAAGAACAGAAAAAGGTTTAGAGGTTCAAACTTCTGCACCAATTGTAGTTTATCGTGAGACGGTTAACAAAGAATCAGAACCAGTTGAGGGAAGAAGTCCAAACAAACATAATAGTTTCTTTATTTATGTTGAACCATTAGACGACAAAGTTTATGATGCAATTAAGTCTGGGGAAATTCCTGAGAAAAGAGTAAAGAAAAAGAGTGAGAGTCTTGCAAAAGCTTTTTCAGAACTTGGATGGGATGGAGACAGCATCAGGAATATTAGAGATGTTTATCAAGGAAATGTATTCCTCGATGAGACACGTGGAGAAGTTCACATGGGTGAAGTTATTGAAATGATATTAGATGCTTTTGAAAAAATGATGGACCAAGGACCTTTGGCAAGAGAACCTTGTATGAAAATAAAAGCTTCGCTTGTGGATACTAAACTTCACGAAGATGCAATTCATCGTGGACCAGCCCAAGTTTATCCAGCAGTAAGAGAAGCCATCACAGAAGCTATGAAGAAAGCGAGCCCCTCACTTTTAGAACCCCTGCAAATCCATGTGATTGAAGCTCCTGAAAAATTTATGAGTTCTGTTACAAAGTTGGTTGGCGGTAAGAGAGGGCAATTAATTGAAGTTAAACAAGAATCTGGAACTTGTGAAGTGAAAGCTAAACTCCCTGTTGCAGAGATGATTGGATGGAGCAATGATTTAAGAAGTGCGACAGAAGGACGAGGAATAAGTTCATTAGCAGACCAACTCTTTGAAAGAATTCCTATGAGTTTACAAGATGATGTTATTAGAAAGATTAGAACTAGAAAAGGATTGGCTGAGAATCAATAGCGAAACATTTTTAAATCTAAATTTTCATTAATTACTATTCAAATTTTCTCAGGAAAATTTATACATTAATATGGCAAAAGAAAAACCAAACATGAACGTTGTGTTCGTTGGACACGTCGACGCTGGAAAGTCAACAATAGTTGGGCAAGTAATGTTCCAGTCTGGTGCAGTTTCTGAACAAGAAATGAAAAAGCTTAGAGAAGAAGCTGAAAAGCACGGAAAAGTTGGTTTTGAATTCGCTTACATTATGGATAAGATTAAGGAAGAAAGAGAAAGAGGAGTTACTATTGACCTTGCCTACAAAAAGATTATGACAAACAAATGGCAAATTACAATCATTGATGCACCTGGACACAGAGACTTTGTTAAGAACATGATTACTGGTGCTTCACAAGCAGATTCTGCTTTCTTGGTTATTGCTGCTCCTGCTGGTGTACAACCGCAAACAACAGAACATTTGTGGCTTTTAAGAACAATGGGTGTTAAGAATTTATGTGTTGCTGTAAATAAAATGGATGCTGTTGA
>CAYUEW010000024.1:0-3802 GCA_964444095.1 Candidatus Woesearchaeota archaeon
GAAAAATCTTAAAAACACATTTCTCATTCTAATTTTACCCTCCATAGCTTAGTGGTAGAGCGGTTGGCTGTAGCCCGACATGTCCCAGTTCGATTCTGGGTGGAGGGATTTTTAATTTTAGAATGGCACAAACAAAATGGATATTTGAGGGGAGTGCAGGATGGTTACTCTTTTGGTTATTAGCGGCTTTCCCCATAGGAATTATTTATCTAGTTTTAGAAATGAAAAAAGTTGAGATGAAAGAATCTTTTGAAGAAATCTAAATCCCCCTCCTCGAACATAACTTAATTTTACAGAAATGTTTAAAAACTATTTACATTTTAAGAAAGCATAAAATGAGGGGAGGAAAGATGGAGGATGATTTTTCTCGAAAAGAGGAAGACGATTTTCTTGACGAGATAGACGATCTAAACTTAGACGACTAATTACTCTTAATTTATTTTTAATTTTATTTTATTATTTTCTTTATCTAATTCTTCTTCAGCATATTCAATATAAAATTCTAATTCGTCGACGACAACTTGAGAAATCCAAATCCCACTTAATACAGCCATTCGTCCATAACCAATCGGCAATGATTCAAGTTCAACTTCTTTAATATTTTTATCGTCGGCAGAAATAATTATTTTCGCTGAATCAGAATCTTTAAGCCCATTATTTCTCACACTAATATTTGTGCTCAAAAATCTTCCATCTATTTGTGCAGACACATCCTCAAAAACCAAATCCGCATAACTTGGGTAAGAATATAATTCATCTATTAAATTAATGGTGTCCTCTCCAATAACTTGGTTACAATCGCTCAAGTAATACATAATATTATTTTCATTTGAAGAATGTTTAAATCCAAGAACGTGCAACAGCTCGTGAATTGCGATGTTCGGCCGTTCACATTTAGAATCTCTTATCAATAAAATATTTCCATGAAAAATAACATTAAACTCTCCTGCTTGCGTTATGTTCGTCGGCCCACCTTCACCTGCAATAAATAATCCATCTTTAATTTTAGTTTGACTATCACAAGTTACTGTAATTTCCTCATTACTTCCTACTTCATAAAATTCCAGAGAACTCATATTAGCAATTATTTCAAAGGCAAATTCCATTTCATCTTCTTTCTGCAAAGGACAATCAAAAATTCGATAAGAAATTTCTTTATTTGGAAATCTTAGGTTTTCATAAAATTGCATTTCTTCATATTCCGAACTAACGCTAAAATTAGAATTCCCTGTAGGTATGCTAAAATCAATTACTCCACTTGGAAGAAACCAGTAAAGTAAAAGTGAACTTATCAATAAGATAGAGAGCATTCCTCCAAGCACGATTTTTAGCCACCCCATTATCAAATTATAAGATTAGATTATATAAACATTCATAAAAAAAAATAAAAAGAAATAGTAAAAAAACGAATTTATTCTTCGTCTTCGTCAGATTCTTCTGGTTCTTCTGGTTCCGCGGCCTTTTCAGGTTCTTCAGATTCTTCAGATTCCTCAGGAGCTTCAGATTCTTCTGGCTCTTTAGGTTCTTCAGATTCTTCAGGCGCTTCCTCTTCTGGTGTTTCAGAAGACTCAGATTCTGTAGGTTCTTCAGGTGCTTCTGCAGGTTCAGATACTTCCGAATCCTCAGATTCTTCCTGGATTTTTTGATTTTCTTCTTCCATTTTTAATTCCTCTATTTAAGTACAAATGAAACGGAAAGTTCTTTTTTAAAACTTTGGAAATAATTTTCACCACTCTAAAAGAAAACAGATACCCAAAAAAGAAAAAGTTAAAAGGAGAAGAAATCTTTCTTAAACATGCATATTAAAAGAGGCGTGCACAGATTTAGTCAAATAGATAAACTTGGAATTGTCAGCTTGTTCTCTCTTATTGGACTTGCTTGTGTTAGCACTATCTGGGCAATTTATTTAGAATCATTTGTTCATAACCAATCTACTGTTGGATTTATAACAACCCTCTTCACGATTGTTAGCTTGATAGCATTTCTTGCTCTCACTCCAATTATAGAAAAAAAGCGCAAAACATGGCTTTATGGTCTCTCTCTTATCCTGTATCTTCTAGCATATATCTTATTTAGTTTATCAACAAAATTTTATTTTGTTCTATTTCTTGGACTAGTAATTTCAGTTGTAGCCAGCTTAAGAACACTAAGCTTTGGGATTATTGTTTGTGATAAATCAAACAAAAGAAACCTGTCCCGGGATGAAGGAAAAATTTATACCTTCTTTAACATCGCTTATTTAATGGGACCCTTACTCGCGGGTTTTGTGTCTGCTAAATTTGGACTCGCATCTGTTTTCTCGCTAGCTAGCGTATTCATTTTTCTATCAATTTCTTTATTTTATATACTCAGAATTGTGGATGCGAAAATTCCACGAGAAACAGATGGTAAGGTCTTAAAAACATTTTGGGAATATTTTAAAGACAAAAACAGAAGACGCGGCTATATTATCAGTGGGGGAGTAAGTTTCTGGTGGGCATTTATTTATATTTTCATGCCAATGTATATTGTTGATTCTGGATTCAGCACAATTATTGTAGGTTATTTTGTGGCAGCCGTAACAATTCCTCTGATACTATTTGAATATCCCTTCAGCAAACTAATTAACAAAAAAGGTTTCAAAAAAATCTTTTTCATGGGTTATTTAATAACAGGCTCATTTGCTCTCCTTTGTTTTTTCAGCAACACTCTCTACGTTATATTAATTTTGATTGTTTTAGCAAGCGTGGGATGTGCAATGATAGAACCAAGTGCAGAAACATATTTCTTTAGATTAATATCTGAAAAAGAAAGAGACAAATATTATGGAAGTTACAAAACTTCCATCACTGTTTTCAACGCTTTCGCCACATTACTTGGAGCAATCGTGCTTTTAATTTTACCATTTAAGTTCCTCTTTGTGTTTTTCGCGGGCGTCATGATTTTCCTAGCTTTGTCTGCCTTAAGAATAAACGAGAAAATTTAGGAAACCTTAAGAATCATATTCTCCTAATAAAAAAATAAAAGATGGTGAACATAGAAACAATAATTTGGTTTGCTTTTGTTTTTGATAGTGTGGGGGCAAACATTGCAGTCTGGTTTTTCCCGAAATGCGTAAAATGGTATAAAAAGAAATTGCCTCGAGTATCCAAACATCTCCCACTCACAAAAGGATGGGCTTTTGTATATTTAGCTCTTGTCCTCTGGATTGGTTGGACATTATGTAGATTAAGTGTTTTGTAAAAATAGGATGGGAACGTGTCACAATGACTAGGGAGTTTAATTAGTATAAGTATATAAGGAGTAAGGGATAGTATTTTTCATGGTTAAAAACCAATTGAAGAAAAAACTACCACCAAAGAATTGTTTTGGAACAAAAGAATGGTCTAAAAATTCAGGCATTTGCAATGGATGTGAATGGAAAGATGCTTGTGAAAAGATGAAGAAAAGAAACGATAATCCTTAAGTATTCTAAATATTCTACGCTCACATTGTATATTAAAATCTTTTCCCGTTAAGTCTTAGAATCTCTCTACATTCTTCACGTACTGCCATTTTTTCTTCTTGCTCATGAATTATTTCAATCAATTTTTGCTTACTCAATTTTTCTAATGCAATGTGATTTGTTTTCATATAATATTATGAACTTTAAACTTTATAAACTTACTCTTTGTTACTACTTGAAAGAAACAAAGCGCTCACGTCAGAATGACTGGTAAGTTTTATTTTTTCTTTCTCTCTAACATCGCCTTTGCAAACAAACCAGAGATATATGCAAGGCCATTTAACGCATGTAAAGAAACAAATAATAATAAGATTCCCG
>CAYUEW010000025.1:0-3533 GCA_964444095.1 Candidatus Woesearchaeota archaeon
TCATTTACTTTAATTACTTAAAATCTAACTCCAGGAATATCTCCCTTACTCCTTCCCTGCTTCCCACCAATTCTTTCAATCATAACTTCATCGTGTTCATCGATAAATCTTTGTGCGAGATTACCTGGGATAAATGCAGTAATCTGTTTTCCATTTTTTGTAAGTTGAATTTTGCAACACTTTCGCATAGCTGAGTTTGGCTGTTTAGCTTCTTTTTGAACTTTCTGAAGAACAATGCCTTTGGCTTGATTTGCGCCTTCGAGCGGGTCTGATTTAGCGTAAAGGTTCAAAGTTTTTGCTTTGTAAGCTTTGTCTTTCCATCTAAACTTTTTCCGATTCTTCATAAATTTCTTTGCAGAGTTTAATCCCATAACTATTGTTGATAAAATTGATTTATAAAACTTTCCAGATTAAATAATCATCAAATCTTTCCCAAAAAAATCCTTAACTATTTCTTGCATTTCTAGAAGTCTTTGTTTATTCCTTCCGAGCAACATTGCTTTGTTTTGCATGCCCCCTGCAGTAATCACAATTTCTTTGTCGTGTATTTCCATACCCTTGAATGTAACTGGTCTTACAATGTTTATGATAAACTGTTTTGCATCTTGTATGCCTAATGGTTGGGGAATAACTTTTATTCTTTTTCCTAAAAGTCTTTTTAATTCGTATATATTTTTTCCTTCTTCACCAAGCGCCCGAGACAATTGTCCTCTGGGCACACAAAAGATTATAGAATTATTATATGGAAAGCAAAATCTTGTATTTACATGCGTAATCTTATTGAATAAATTAAGATGTCGAATATCGTCTCTATTAATTGTCCTCACCATTTTTGTATGAATCTTGTAGAATTATTTGTTTTATAAATTTATTGTTGATTTAATGATTATTCACTTTTCGCTACTACTTTTTTGCTCGCTACTTTCTTATCTTCTTCTTTTTTTGTCAATGGGCCAACAACCTTAACCAACAATCCAGGAAGTCCCGTACCGATTGGAACAGCCTGATTTAAAATTATATTTTCAATAACACTTGAAAGTTTATCATGACTCCCTTTTATTGATGCGTTAACAAATTGCTTTTCAGGAGTTTCAAAAGTTGCCCTCGCAAGAATTGAAGATTTTTGTGAAATAATTCCCATTCTTGTAACTCCTTTGATAATTCCATTACTTGTCATTGCATCTGAAATAAGTTTGATGTGTCTTTTGTCAATGTTAAGTCCTTGACTATTTATTACAGAATAAATCTCATCCATGATTAATTGCTTTGCAGCTTCAATACCAAAGACTACTGCAACTTCATGTAAGTCATTTGAAACGATTTTATCTTTGTCTACTTCTTTAAATTGAATTAAATCACTCAAATTTGTTCCAAGAGTTATTACTACAAAATGCCCCGCTTTTTTTGCAATCAAAACCTGATGAACACCTTTAACTCCAGAAATTATTGTTTTCTTTAATTTTTCTTTAAGTTGATAAATTTCTTTAAATGTGAATTCAGTAGCACCAAGCATTATTGAATCTCCATTTTCTTTTGCTTTAAATCCAAGAGCATTTAATCTATCAACAACAGTCTTTGCTGAAATATGAGTTTGTCTGAGCCCTTTCTTGTCAATTTTTATTTCAATTGTTTTATTACTAAAATTAAGATTAATTTCTGACGCAATATCTTTTAGAGTAACTTCTTTAATTTTTTCAGCAAAAACTTTTGCATCTTTTTCATTGTCATAATCTTTATTCAAATAAATTTCCATTTTTGGTGAAGAAGGTTTCTTTCTTGCGTCAAAAATTTCAATAAGTCTTGGGAGCCCCATAGTAACCTGCATTTCCGCAACACCTGCTAAGTGGAAAACATTCAAAACCATCTGAGTTGAAGATTCACCGAATGATTGCGCGGTAATAATCCCAATTGCTTCTCCTGCATCTAATTTTTTGTTTAAGTGAAGTTTAGAAACATCGAGCCCATCATCTCCATAAACAAATTGGATAATATTATTATTACTGTCTCTTATTGTTCCATCGTATTCAACTCTTAAATCTTGTAAAGCATTAGCAAGTCTTCTATAAAGATAACCAGATTTTGGTGTTCTTAATGCAGTATCCATAAGACTATCTCTTCCAGTTATTGCCCCAAAGAAAAATTCATCCGGCCTTAAACCCTTCATGAAAGAACTTTTAATAAAACCCCTTGATTTCGGAGACAAATCATTTTTTTCAAAGAAAGGTAATGTTCTATTGTCATATCCAATATCAATTCTTTTAGCCCATAAAGCCTGTTGTCCAACTGAACAAGCAATCTGAGTAATGTTTAAAATATTCCCTCCACCCCCAGACTTTATCATTTCATTAACTGGATTATGTTCAGCGAACTTTTCTTTCACAATTTCCCCAATCTTTGTTCTAACCTCATTTAATGCTTGAAGAATTCTAATTTCTCTAGATTCTTGTTCTGTCTTTCCTGGAATTCTTTCAAGTGTGCCTTGATTATACATTTCAATAATTTCTTCTGTTTTCTTCTCGGCTTTCTTAACAATTTCTTCTCCTGCATCGATAACATCTTGGTCCAAATCTAAATCTTCAAGGGAGATTGTTATTCCTCTATCAGAAAGATAGTTCTTTCCTAAATTAAACGCATTACTAAGTGTCTCAAAAGTTTTGTCTCTTCCAACAACTCTATCAAGTTCTTTTATGAGTTCTCCATCTTCTGTAGCAAAAGTAGTTTTGTCTAATGTTCCCTTAATAATTTTTCCATCTTTAATTTGAATAGAATCATTTGAAAAATCAATTTTTGGTAAAATCTCTGAAATCAGTTCTAAACCAGTAATAGTTTTCTTTGTAATATGTGCTTGGATTCCTGATTTGTAAAGCAATTGATTTGCATAATCCCCTGTGAGTTCTTCTTTTCCTAACAAATAGTTTCCAGTAATCGCGTCGGAAATACATCCAATAAGATTTGTATTATTCTTTGGAGAGATTAAATTTTGTTTTACATCAAGAAGAATTTTCGCTTCAGCTCGAGCTTCTTCATTTTGTGGTGAGTGAATATTCATTTCATCTCCATCAAAGTCAGCATTGTAAGGGAAACATGCAGCAGGGTGCAATCTAAATGTTCTACCTGGAAGAATTTTTGCAAAGTGTGCCATTAAACTTCCTCTATGCAAACTTGGATGTCTATTGAAAAGAACTACATCCCCATCTTGTAAATGTCTTTCAACCTTATATCCAGGAATAAGTTCATTAACAATTTCTTCTTTAAGTTCTGGCGCTATTTTCTTTCTTTTTCCATCAGGTCTAACAACATAATTTGCACCAGGGTAAACTTCTGCTTGTTGGATTAATTTTTTTAATTTTTCAAGATTTAAGTCAGTAACATTTTCAGAAACAGTTACAATTTTTGCGATTTCATACGGAATTCCTACTTCGTTGATTTTTAAGTAAGGGTCTGGAGAGATAACCGTTCTACCAGAATAATTTACTCTTTTACCAGCAAGATTCTTTCTAATTCTTCCTTCTTTCCCTTTGATTCTTTCTGTG
>CAYUEW010000026.1:0-3440 GCA_964444095.1 Candidatus Woesearchaeota archaeon
AAGAAAATTCAATATATTAAACTTCCATATGAAATAAAGGTGTTTTTCTTTTTTAGTAGTTATAATCCTTTATATAATTAGATTATTTTTTCTCGTTGGAAAAAAGTAAATTTAATTTTTTTCCACAGGAAATAAAAGTGTGAGGTTATGATGGAGGGACTAGATAAAATTTTTGATTCTTTTAATGAAAATAGCATTTTCAAAGACAAGTTCCTATTACAAGCTAATTACCAACCAGAGAATATTCCTCATAGAAGCAATGAAATTAAACAAATTGCATCTATTCTTGCTCCAGCTCTTAGAGGAGAAAAAACAAGTAATCTTTTTCTTTATGGAAAAACAGGCACTGGAAAAACTCTTTCAATGAGTTATGTTAGGGAAGAACTCCTCAAGAGATTAAAGAAAACAAATGATTTTAGTTTGAAAATTGAATATTTAAATTGTAAATTAAAAAAAGTATCTGATACAGAATATCGTATCTTGGCTGAACTTATTAGAAAATTAGGAGGAGAAGTACCTGCTACAGGATTGCCTACCCAATCAATATATAATAAATTTATTGATATGGTAGATTCTGAAAAACAACTTGTTATCCTTGTTTTAGATGAAATTGATCAAACTGTTAAGAAAATTTCTAATGATTTTTTATACAATTTAACCAGACTTAATGCTGAATTATCTAAGGCTCAGATTTCAATAGTGGGTATTAGCAATAATCTAACTTTTTTGGATGAATTAGATCCAAGAGTAAGAAGTTCTCTTTCAGAAGAAGAAATTATTTTCCCCCCATATAATGCTTTACAATTACAGGATATCTTGGGACGTAGAGCAAGTGAGGCTTTTAGAGAAAAAGTTGTAGAGGAAGGAGTTATAGCAAAATGTGCTGCATATGCTGCAAGAGAACATGGGGATGCTAGGAGAGCTTTAGATTTGCTTAGAATTGCAGGAGAACTAGCAGAGAGAGATAATTCAAAGAAAATTCGGTTTAAACATCTTGATGATGCAAATGAGAAGATAGAAAAAGATAAAATTCTTGATGTTGTTCGTTCAGAGCCAAAACAGTTTCAACTTGTATTAAAGGCGATTATTGATTTATATGAAAAGGATCCGAATATTTCTTTCTTTACAGGGGATGTTTATAATTTATATCAAACTCTTTGTTTAAGGAATAAGTTAGAAAATTTAACGCAAAGGAGAGTTAGTGATATTATACAAGAATTTGATATGTTGGGAATTATTAATGTACGGGTTATTTCTAAGGGGCGCGGAGGCAGGATGAGAGAAATAAAATTAGCAATTTCAAAAGAGATTAGGCAAAAAGCGAAAGTGATTATAGAAAATTCCTTAGATTATAATTAATTTTAAAATGAATCCAAAAGAAATTTTAAATTTTTGTTTGCAGAAAGGGCTCCTTTTAGATAAGGAGGTGTTGAGTATTTTTAGTGAGACGGAAGACGTAGAATCAGTAAAGTTGATTATAGAACAGATTAAAAGTCACACTCAGAAAAGATTGATTACAAAAAATCTCTTTAACCAAAATAAAGAGCAAGTTTGTAAGGTTTTACTGACTTTACCTGAAGAGAATCAGAAAGAATTAGAAACCCTAAAAATAAAGTTGGGGCTAAGTATTGAAATCTCTAAAGAAATAGAAACAACAACCCAAAAAGAACCTCAGAAAGAGATAGGAAACGTAAAGGTGCTTTCTAATCCTCCGCCCCTTCCAAAGAAAATAGAAATGAAAGATTTTGTTAATTATTTTAGAGGAAGGTTAACGGAAATGAGAAAATATTTGCAGGAAAGTCCTAAATTAGCTAATGTTGTTTCAATCAACAAAATTTCTGGGAGTAGGCAAGGAATTTCTATAATTGGTTTGGTTTCAGATAAGAGGATTACTAAGAATAAAAATATTCTTCTTGAAGTGGAAGATTTAACTGGAAAGATTCGCGTTTTGATAAACCAGAATAAACCTGAATTATATAAGAAAGGTGAAGAAATTTCCTTAGATTCTGTGTTGGGTTTTATTGGTTCTGGGAATGGCGAGATTTTTTTTGCAAATGAGGTAATTTTTCCTGAAGCATATTTAGCAGAAAGGAAAAAATCTCCTGTAGAAGAATATGCTTTGTTTATGGGGGATTTGCATTTTGGGAGTAAACTTTTTTTGAAATCTGGTTTTTTAAAATTTATAGATTACATAAATGGGAAACTTCCCAATACCCCTGAAGTATCCAAAATAAAATATCTTTTTCTCGTAGGGGATTTAGTAGCTGGAGTGGGAAATTATCCCGCACAAGAAAGAGACTTGGAAATTAAGAATGTTGAAGAGCAATTTATTGAAATTGCCAAGTTGTTAGGACAGATTAGAAAAGACGTGAAGATAATTATCTCTCCTGGGAACCATGATGGGGTTAGGTTGATGGAACCTCAACCACTCATCAAAGAAAAATACGCTTGGGCGTTGTATGATTTAGAAAATGTAATCTCCACAGTAAATCCTGCTTTAATCAATATTGGAGCAAGAAAAGAATTTGGCGGGATCAATGTTTTATCTTATCATGGTTTTTCTTTTCCGTTTTATGCAAATACTGTTCCTCCTTTAATTACAGGGGGAGCAATGAATGCTCCCAATAAAATTATGAATTATTTATTGAAGAATAGACATCTTGCTCCAACACACACGTCAGTACAATCTTTTCCTAGCGAAGAAGATAATTTAATTATTAAACAAATTCCAGATATTTTTGTTGCAGGCCACACACATAAATGTGCTATTTCTTATTATAATAATATTTTACTTGTCTCAGTTTCGTGTTGGGAAGGAATGACTCCTTATCAAGAAAAATTTGGGAATATTCCTGATCATTGTAAAGTTCCAATGTTTAATTTAAAAACAAGAGAGATTAAAATTTTGGATTTTGAATAAAAATGAACACACAAAAATATTTTAATGATTTGGAAAATAATGTTAAGAAAATTTATGCTGTTGCAGAAGATGCTAAAAAAGTTGGATTGGATCCTGTTTCAAAAGTTGAGATTCCTTTGGCTATGAATATGGCTGAAAAGGTTGTTGGAATTATTTCTACTCTTTATCCTCAGATGGAAGGTTCTGGAATTGCTAAAAGGATTTTAGAATTGGAAAAAGAATATGGGAAGTTAGATACAACTGTTGCGTTTAAGATTGCAGAAGAAGTTGCGAAGCAGAAATTTTGTAAATTTGAAAGTTTGTTACAATCAATGGAAGCAGGAATTAGAATTGGTTTTGGATACCAAACAATCGGGGTTGTTTCAAGTCCTCTTGAAGGTTTTACAGGGCTAAAATTGAGAAAGACAAGAGAAGGAAAAGAATACCTTGAAGCGAGTTTTTCTGGACCAATAAGAAGTGCTGGAACCACTGCCTCGTGCGTAGTTCTTATGATTATAGATTATTTAAGAGAATTATTTGG
>CAYUEW010000027.1:0-3216 GCA_964444095.1 Candidatus Woesearchaeota archaeon
ATTTGGAAGATTAAGATATGAAGCAATAACTCTTAATTCGGCCATAGCTAATCTTATATTTCTTTCAATACTGGTTGAAACTCTTTCTTGCCATTTTTTTAATCTTAAAAATTTTCTTGTTTGTGCAGATTCTAATTTGTAAATATCTGAAATTTCTCCAACGTTAGTGGTTAATCCTTTATCGAATTTTTGTATGCTTATTGGAGCTCCCCCTCTCCCTTTTTTATCACTTTTATCAAACTTTCCTTGAAGGTCTATTCCAGTGTCCGCCATTTTCTCTTCAATTACTAGGCCACAATCATTACAGGTTATTTCTCCAAGATATTCATCAGAAGTAATATTTGCACTCCCACATTCTGGGCATTTTTTAACAAAAGTCATTTTAATAATATTTGGTTTTCGTAAGGTTTATAAAGCTTTTCCCTTTATAAAGCTTGTGTTTTCTATAGTTATCCGTAAATAGTAAAAATCAATAGAATTTATTTGACTAAAATTCCGTTTATTGTTCCTTCTTGGGTGGGTCTGTTAGTTATTTTAACTTTGCCTAGATCTGTTTGAACAATTGTTCCCTTAGTCAATATATTTTGTCTAGCAAGAAATCTATTTGAAGGAGTTTCAAGTACATTTTTTACCTCAGTTTTTTTAGATTGTCCTTGAATATTTACAAATTTTGCTTTTAAGAGAAGAGTTTTCTTTTTTCCTCCCCGGAGTTTTTTTATTTTTCTTTTTTCCTCCCCGAGTTTTACAATTCTTCTTTGCCCGGCTGATTCATAAGATTTCTTTTTTCTGGTTTTATTATATCTTCCACCAGAGATTTTCTTTCCTTGTTTCATAGATATTTTGTGTTAATTTCCCTTAAATAGTTTTTGTTTATAGGGCTGTAGCGAAATGTTTATAAATAAATTATAATCATAAAGATAATGGTTAATGGAATTGAAAGGCCCTTGGATTTATTGAACAACTCTAAAGGTAAGGAAGTATTGGTACATTTGAAAGGAGACAAGTCATTTGTTGGGACGTTGTTAGCATTTGATATACATATCAATTTAGTGTTAGACAATATCAAGGAAATGGAAAATAATGAAGTGAAAAGAAATCTTGGTTTGGGATTTTTGCGAGGAGATACGATAATTTTTATTTCTCCAGCTTCAACTGTGTTATAAAGAATAATTGATAAATTATATAAACGATTTTTTATTAATTCTTATATGATAGATATAACTTTCTTAGGGACTTCTGGAGCAATACCTACAAGAAGTAGAAATCATACATCTATCCTTTTAAAGTCAAATACAGAAAATATCCTCGTAGATTGTGGGGAAGGAACCCAGAGACAATTTAGATTTGCAAGAATTAGTCCCCAAAAGATTACAAGGTTACTTATTACTCATTGGCATGGAGACCATGTGTTGGGTATCCCCGGACTTTTGCAAACACTTTCTTTTAATGATTATTTTAAAGTCCTGAAGATATATGGACCTAAAGGAATTAAGGAGCAAATAAAAGCTGTCTTAGTTGCTTTTCCAATGTACAAAAATATTAAGATTGAAATTAAAGAAGTTCTTGGAAAGTTTTTAGAAACTGAAGATTTTTATATAGAAGCACATCCTTTAACTCACGGAAAAGTTCCGACGAATGCTTATATTTTTGTGGAGAAGGGTAAAAGAAGAATAGATAAGAAAAAATTAAAGAAGAGCAGATTACCTCCCGGGCCTTTATTAAAAAAATTAAAAGAAGGAAAAAATATCACTTACAAAAACAAAAAATATTTAGCAAAAAATTTAACAAATAAGGAAGACGATAAGAAAATTTCTTTTGTTTTTGATACAGTTATGAATAAGAAGATTGTTCCTTTTGTTAAGAATTCAGATCTATTAATTTCTGAAGCAACGTATGATTCTTCTTTATCAAATTTAGCAAAAGAGCATCAGCATTTAACAGCAGGACAAGCTGCAGAAATTGCAAAGAAATCTTCAAGTAAAAAATTAATTTTAGTTCATTACAGTGATAGATATGAAAAGGATCCAACTCCCTTGTTGAAAGAAGCTAAGAAAATTTTTAAGAATTCTTTATTGGCTAAAGATTTGGATAAAATTAAGGTATAATTTTTTAGAATGCCCTGGACAGGATTCGAACCTGCGACCTACTGCTTAGAAGGCAGTCGCTCTATCCAAGCTGAGCTACCAGGGCATAGAATAACTTACCTAATAACCTTTAAAAGTTTTACATTCTTGTCTCAAATATGAAAAAAGAGATTCTCAAATTTCCATTAAAAGGAAAATATCTTGTTATGCTGGCTCCGAGTTTTGTGGTGGATTTTTCTTATCCTAAAATAATTTCACAACTAAAACAATTGGGTTTTGATAAGGTGGTAGAATTGACGTTTGGTGCTAAAATGGTCAATAGAGAGTATCATAAGAAACTTAAAAATTCTAAGGGTTTGTTGATTTCAAGTGTGTGCCCTGGGATTGTTGAAACAATTAAGAAAAATTATCCTCCTCTTAAAAAGAATTTAATTCAAGTAGATAGCCCGATGATAGCAATGGCAAAAATTTGTCGGAAATTTTATCCTTCGCATAAGATTGTGTTTATTGCGCCTTGTAATTTTAAAAGAATTGAAGCGGCCCAATCAAAAGAAGTTGATTTTGTTATTGATTATAAAGAATTGAAAAGAATTTTTTCTAAACAGAAATTTAAAAATACAAAAGGAAAATTTTTATTTGATAAATTTTATAATGATTATACAAAAATTTATCCTATCGCGGGAGGTTTGTTTAAGACAGCACATCTAAAAAATTTGGTGAAGCCAGAAGAAACGAGAATTCTTGGTGGAGCGAAGGAGGTTTGTAATTTTTTAAACAATCCAGACAAGAGGGTAAAATTTTTAGATGCAACTTTTTGTAAGGGGAGCTGTATTGGGGGGCCCTGTGTGAATTCTAATTTACCGATTGGGATAAGACGAAAAAAAGTTTTGAATTATTTGAAAAAAGCAAAGACAGAAGATATTCCTGAAAACCGGAAAGGAGTTCTTGAAAAAGCGAAAGGAATTTCTTTTAAATCAAATTATTCTAATACATAATTTTATATATTATTTTTTTATGATTTGAATATGCGGAGGTGGCACAGCGGCTACTGCGTTCGCCTGCAGAGCGAATATTCGTGGGTTCGAGTCCCACCCTCCGCTTTTATTAAAGTAGTGCATACCAAAATATTTAA
>CAYUEW010000028.1:0-2732 GCA_964444095.1 Candidatus Woesearchaeota archaeon
CCAGAAAAAATATTCAAATTGGATATTTTGATCAAGAACTAGAAGGAATAGATAATGAACAGACAATTATGGATTTTATTATTAATGAAACTGGAAAAAAAGAAAGCGAAGTAATTTCCCTTCTGCTAAGAAATGGGTTTGAAAAAGAAAGTTTCCAGAAAAAAATAAAACACCTTTCTGGAGGAGAAAAAGGTAGATTAAGCATCTTGAGAATAGCCTCAGAGAAAAATAATGTATTGGTTTTAGACGAACCCACAAATAATTTAGATCTTTACTTAATGGAATCTCTAGAAAAAGCATTACAAAAATTTGAAGGAACAATTGTATTTGTATCTCATGATAGATATTTTGTAGATAAGATTGCAACAAGAATTTTGAACATAAAAAATAAGAAAATTTCAAGTTTCAGAGGTAATTATTCAGAATATTTGAAAGAGAGAAACTTAAATTAATTACTTTTCCTTTTTAGGCTTATCTTTTTTAACTTTTTCCTTAGGTGTCTCAACACCCTTGGGTGTTTCCAAAACTTCTCTTAACTTTGCTTCTAAAATCATTCTCTCATTTTGTAAAACTCTTGCAACTTCTTCATAACCATGAAGTTTTCTAACAATCTCACTTAAAATATCACTCCAAGAATTATTTGTAACTGCAATCAACTCAGGGTTTACAACCTCGACATGCGCCGGCATATATTTAAAACAAAGAACAACTAAATCTAAAATTCCTTCTGTCTCAACTTCAATCTCTGCAAAACTCGAATAAAAATTCTTCTGTCCTTCAATTTCTTTTGGTTCAGCAACTTTCTTTTCCTTGACAATTACTCTTGGTTCAGAATCTATTTTTGTTATAATCTCATTCAGTGTCTGCGTCAAATGTTCTGCAGGACGTCCGATTATTTCAAGCATAAGTATTGCTGTCAAATTCTTTGTCTCGTTATCAGTCGAATTCGCTTTTTTCATTTTCTTTAAATTTCCTCAAAACAAATAAAACAATTAACAAAGCACAGAAAAGCACAAAGCCATATGCTAAATATTTTGTTTTACTTAATCCATAATCCTCAGAAGAACTTTTTATATCTTTCGGACTAAGAGAAATAACATCTTTTCCAGTAATTATCTCAGAATCTTTTTTACTTTTATTAATATCTTTAATATTCTCAGGTTCTGGTTTGCCCTCTTCACTTAGGTTTTTGTTCTCTGTAGAAGGGGGTACACCCTTGGGTGTCACACAAGCAAGCCCTTGCATTTTTATGTTCTCTAAAGTAACTTCCCCAATCCCATAAACATCTATTAAATCATCTAAAGAATTAAAAGGACGAGCATTAATTATCGCGTCTGCTTTTACAGGTCCAATTCCCGTTAATTTATCAAGTTGCGTTTTCGAGGCAGAATTAATATCAATCTGATTATCCTCACATAAAGCAAGAACATTTGAAATCAAAAATAAGATGAATAAAAAACTAACAATTTTTTTCATAAATCAAGATAGAATTTTTAGTATATATTTTTTATTATGATGTGATAAATGGATTTTAATATCTAATCAAAAATTAGTTCGCAACAAGTTGCTCAAGATAATATTACTCCAAAATCGGCTTCACCAGATTTTTCCGCATAAAAGTTATTATGGTCTTAATTATTTTCCTAAACGAAAAACTTGGCGTAAGCCAGTTTTGAGTAATTAACTATTAACCAATTCTCATTTTTTCCATAGATTCCTCAAGCGGAAGACCACAATTTTCTATTAATTTTATCAAATTTGGTTTTGTAATTGTAGTTAATGTAAGAGAACCCGTCTCTCTTTTTGGCTCTGGAATATATGTTGCAACACCTTCGGAAAGCATCCAAAATTCAAGATATTCAAATTCAATCTCTGGAATTTTTTCATCTTGTTGTGGTGTAAAAAGACTGTTTTTGAATATGGGATAATCTTCTGCTCTTTTTTTAAAATCTTTAAACATTTTTTGTTCTTGAAGAGATTGTGGAAGAGCATCATGAATTGCCCAAAACATACAACCTTTTTCATGAATATATTTTAAAGCATTTCTCATTTGTTCAGATGGTATTGTAATTACTTCAAACATGCAAGATTCTTTTGTATCATAACTTGTTCTATAACGAATAACCATCCTCCTTAGAAAAATATTCTCTTTTTAAAGATTATTACATAAACTTCTTCCCATACTTCTCCTCAAAATCATCATAAACAATCTCTCCACGTTTCACCCCTTTCTTAGCAATCCAAATCTGCGAGAAAATCTTGTTCTTCAAATACCAAGCACATTTTTGTTTCTCAATCTTCGAAAGAATTCCATTCGTCTTAACTTCAACTCCAATAACACTATATAATTCATCGCGAACCAATTTAATAGAAACAAAATCTGGAAAACCAGTCCCAATTGTCATAGCTTTTGAAAAAGGATTATACTTCCGCTTTGCAATAATCATTTTATTCAAATCCAAATCAACATTATTATTCCACTTATCATTAACTCTTCCTTTAGATTCCAAATCTTTTCTAACTTGTAATTCAAATCTCCCACCACGAGCTTTAGAACTTTTACCTTTTTTAATTTCACTTTTCTTCTTAAATTTGTAAGGCACACCCCCCTCATTCCAAGAAATTTCATGAGTATCTGGGTTAATTTTTTCTAAGATCTTTTCTTTATGTTCTTTATTAATTCTCTCCATAAAGAAATTAATCACAAGAAGTTTTTATATTTTTAGAAATTT
>CAYUEW010000029.1:0-2350 GCA_964444095.1 Candidatus Woesearchaeota archaeon
TAAATTCTAATTTTTACTCTTTTCTCGACGACAAATCGAATTTTTGAGTAGAAAAGTTTATAAAGTATTCTGTCTTTTTTTGAGCATAGATTTGAGGAAATCTAGTTAAGTAATTACCAAAAATTTGTTTAATCTTGGCTAGTCCTCTCTAAAATAATATGGTAGAAGATTACGGCGCAGAGAAGATAAGAGTCCTTGAAGGGCTGGAAGGCGTTAGAAAAAGGCCGAGTATGTATATAGGTAGCACTAGCAAAGATGGATTGCATCATCTGATTTATGAAGTTGTTGATAATTCTGTGGACGAGGCTTTGGCAGGATATTGTAAGCAGATAACAGTTTTGATAAATAAGGACGGTTCTGCTACTATTGAAGATAATGGTCGGGGAATTCCTGTTGCTATGCATCCAACGTATAAAATTCCCGCAGTTCAAGTGGCTTTGACAAAACTTCATGCGGGAGGAAAGTTCGATAAAAAATCTTATATGATTTCTGGAGGGTTGCACGGTGTGGGAATAAGTGTTGTGAACGCTCTCTCAAAAAAATTAATAATTGAAATTAAAAGGGGAGGAAAGATTTACCAGCAGGAATATTCCCGGGGAGATGCAAAAACAAAATTAAAGGTTGTTGGAAAATGCGACGCGAATGACACTGGGACAAAAGTTACTTTCTGGCCAGATGAAAAGATTTTTTCTACTGTTGTTTTGGATTATAAGGTTTTAGAAACAAGATTTAGGGAAATTGCTTTTCTTAATGCGGGATTGAAAATTACATTGAATGACGAGACACAAAATAAGAAGGAAGAGTTTTTGGCTTCTGGGGGGCTTATTGAATTTGTGAAATGGCTTAATAGTAAAAAAGAATCGTTGCACAAACCTGTTTATTTTAAGCGAGAAATGGATCATACAATAATTGAAGTTGCTATACAATATAATAGTGGTTATCAAGAGAATATTTTTGGTTTCGTGAACACGATTAATACCATTGAAGGTGGGACGCATGTTTCTGGATTTAAAACTGCTTTAACGCGAGTTGTGAATGATTATGCAAAGAGAAAAGGTTTGTTGAAAAATGAATCTATTGTTGGAGAGGATGTAAGGGAAGGGCTCACGGCGATTGTAAGCATAAAAATTCCAGACCCGCAATTTGAAGGACAGACAAAAACAAAATTAGGTAATAGCGAAGTCAAGGGTTTTGTTGATTCTACAGTTACAAGTGCTTTGGCAGAATTTTTTGAAGAGAATCCGGCTATTGCTAAAAAAGTAATCTCAAAAGTAGTTGATGCTTCTAAAGCAAGGTTAGCTGCTAAAAGAGCAAAAGATTTGGTTAGAAGGAAAAATGCTTTTTCTTTGGGTGGTTTGCCAGGTAAACTTCATGATTGTTCAAATAGAAAATCAGAGAATACAGAATTGTATTTGGTTGAAGGGGATAGTGCTGGGGGCAGTGCAAAGAATGCGAGGGACAAAGAAACTCAGGCAATACTCCCATTGAGAGGTAAGATTCTTAATGTTGAAAAATCAAATCCTGCGAGGGCGCTTGCTAGTGAAGAAATTATGAATATGATTACTGCAATTGGTACGAGTATTGGAGAACAATTTGACCCGGCTAAACTTAGATACCATAAAATTATAATTATGACAGATGCAGATGTTGATGGAGAACATATTAAAACTCTTCTTTTGACTTTCTTTTTTAGGTTTATGCCACAGTTAATTGAGAATGGAAATATTTATGTTGCTCTTCCGCCCCTGTATAGAATTAGGAAGAGAAAAGATTATTATGTTTATTCTGAAGAGCAACTTAAGAAATTGACCGAGAAACTTGGGACTACGAATATTACTCGGTTTAAAGGTTTGGGAGAAATGAGTCTACAACAATTATGGAGCACGACTATGAATCCAAAGACAAGAACGATTAAGAAAATTTTTATTGAAGATGCTGTTGAGGCAGACCAAACTTTTTCAATGTTGATGGGTGATGATGTTCAAGGAAGGAAACAATTTATTTCAGAAAATGCAAAGGAGGCTAACTTGGATATTTAAATGGCAAAAGGAAAATTATCAACACCAGAATGGGTAACAGAAGGATTTGATTCAAAGGTAGATTGGGAAAAGGCACATGGAGTATCAGAGACAAAAGCTAAGGGCAAAACTTTCAAAATTAGAGAATGCCCAAAATGTGGGAGTGATGATGTTGGGCTTGTGATTAGTGGAAGTGATAATGAAAAAGGTGGAGGAAGAGAATGGGAATGCCATAAATGTAAATGGCATGGAGAAGAGATTAATGAAAAGGAATTAACAGAAGAGGAGTTCATGAAATATTTAGATGATAAAGGGGAGGAAGTTGCATAATG